>JANMOP010000047.1:0-11191 GCA_031369365.1 Methylotenera sp. | reverse complement strand
AAGTGTTTGCCTAGCTTTAGTGTTGTAAAGCCCGTTATAAATATTGTCGTTTTGAAATTGCAGCCCAACCGTGTTGTTAGATTCAAACCCAAATAATTTAGCACCCCATTCATGGCTAGCATTAATTGCGGTAGTCGTTCTCTTATCAGGTTGCGAAAACTGGTCGCCATTAATTGGGTCGTCTAAAAAGTAAGTAAAGTTAGAAAAAAGGTCTAATTTTGAGTGTACAACATAAGCGTTTATTTTTGTAAAGTGATTGCCATAAGCTTTGCGCCAATCGGCTGAGAGGCTATAGCGCTGCGCTTCACCACCATCTGTAGGGTCAATTAAATCGAATCGATCAGACACAAATCCGCTAGTTAAACCTCTTAGGGGAATTTGATCAGTGGCGTTCCATTTACCTTTATAAGCCATGGCGGAAATATTAAACCCATTGGCCTGATTGCCTTGGCTATAACGCAGCACACCATTTAATTTTTGAAAATCATCAGGCTGATTAAATGGACCATCATTATGAAAAGCCTCTAGTGCATACAACAAATGTCCATCATAAAATTCAGGCGAATCGGCTAAAAAAATACGCCTGTAGCCATTTTCACCAATGCCTGCACTAGCAATACCTTTTGCTAACGTATCCGCATATTGAATACTAACTGCGCCAGCAGATGAAAAATCACCTTCATTTGCGTAGTACGTGCCTTTTTTATAAATAAGGCCAGTCGCTAATTCTGGAATCAAAAAATTCAAATCGGTCCAACCTTGTCCATGCGCATGACTGCGCTGATTCACCAACATACCGTCAACACTAGTGCGTAAATCGGTACCGTGATCAAGATTAAAACCGCGCAAATAAAACTGATTGGCTTTACCTTCGCCACTATGTTGGCTAACGATTAAACCAGGTGTTGCTTCTAGCAACTCCGAAGCCCGATACACAGTGCGTGATTGCAGTTGTTTTTTGGAGACCGCACCCACATTAGCTGAATCAGCGATGCCAGTTAAAGACAATGGATCAGCTGATACTGAAATTGGCTCAAGAGTAATTTGTTCCCCGCCTGCATAAGCAGCATGTGTAAATAACATAGTAGACAAAAGATAAGAAAAGTTACATAAGTGCTTAACATTCAGTTTTTTTGGCATTATATTCTCCTGCAAATATTATTAAACGCTGTTAATGGAGAATTAGATTCAATTATTTAAGAATATATGGGGTCAAACACGATATTCTGAATTACCATTTTAAATCAATAAGTTAAGAATAATTTAACTCTTAAAACCAAACTGAATTCTTTCACTTTGCTTCTCGCATGAATAATCTGCTTTAGCAGATATATTCTGCGGTGATGCCAGCACTGGTACAGAATGACTGTGCTGAGGTTTGGCTCTTCTCTGTGCCTTTGTGTCTCTTTGGTGAAAGTTTTTGAACCAAAAACCACCCATTTCCTCCACATTTAAAAGTTTTAATACATGCCCTACCACTCAATATCCATGCGGGTTTCAGGCTGTCATTACTTTGCTTTTTTACTAGCGGCTAATCCTACCAAATGCGAAAGCACAATGGTAATGTACATTACGCCGCTGAACATTTGGATGGAGGCGATGGCGCGTGATTGCGGGCTAACGGGTAATAAGTCGCTTAAGCCAGTGCCAGATTGCACGCTAAAGCTAAAAAATAGCAGCTCTATCCAACTGCGTACTTGTGTGGCAGTTGTGCCGCCACTGATGCTATTTGGGTAAATTTGCTGGCACACAGAATATACCAGCGCGAAGCCCCACACCAGCAGCGTAAACGTGGCAGCAGCTGCGTAAAGCTCATCTAAATTCACATTATCGTCTTTAAACATATACATGACCAAGCTAACCGCAGCATAAAAATACAGCAAACTTTCAAACACATGCGTCCATACTAAAAGCTGCGTTTGCCCACCAAATAATGCTAGTAGAGAGGTACCGATAGAAGCAGTAACCAACACAAAGCCAATCCAATTGCTGGCTGGCGTGCGGTAAACCGTCCAAACCGCTAAAATTGGCACGATTAAGCCTAAACAATTAAATATAAGGTGGCTGGTTTTTGAGTCTGTCATAAAGCCATAAAATAAAACGCTCAGCAATTGCACGCAAAGCAGCATGGCAAAAGGAAAGCGCTTAACAAAGCTTATGGTAGATTGCATGTAAAATCCTTAATTTTTATCAACTAATATTGTAGTCTAAGTAACTTAATTTTCAGCAAACATGCGAGTTAAAATTTCGCCACCTTTTTCAAGCACAAAGTATCTAAAAGCCTCGGCGGCTTGTGAGGCATTGCGTTTGGTTAGCGCAACCACATGCCAGGTGCGAATAATGGGTGTATTTTGAATATCTAAAATCGCTATTTGCTTATTGGCAAGCTCGCTGCCAATGGTATGCAAAGACATGAACGAGATGCCTAAATTGGCCATCACCGCTTGTTTAATGGTCTCGTTACTCGACATTTCCATGCTGACAATCGGCGCAATATTGTATTCAGAAAAATACTTTTCCATAATCGCACGCGTGCCAGAACCAGGCTCTCTTGAAATCATTTCAAATTTTGTCAACGCTTCAGGTGGTATATTTAATTCGCCTGCAAGCGGGTTATTTGGGCTGGCAATAAACACGTGCGGATGATTAGCAAATGCCTCTACACGTGTGTCAATTTCCTTGGGTGGTAAGCCCATAATGGCAATATCTATTTCACCATCGCGCAATAATTCTACTAATTGCTGCCTGTTTCGCACCTCAATTTTAATTTGAAGATTGGGTAAATCTTTTTTAAATTGCACCAACATATGCGGTAAAAAATACTTTGCCGTACTAACCACGCCAATTTTTAAATGCCTAAACTGCGTGCCACGAAAGCGCTCCATCATGGTGTTGGCTTCGTTTAACGTGCTAGAAACACGTCGCGCGTAAAGTAAAAAATACTCACCAGCCGAAGTAAGCGCTACTTTTCGGTTTTCTCGCGTGAATAAACTTACGCCGATATCTTCTTCCATCTCTTTGATTTGCAGTGAAATTGCAGGTGCGGAAATGTGCAGCTCTTCTGCCGCACGCGTAAAACTTAAGTGTTTTGCCGCACTTAAAAATATTCTGATTTGGCGTAATGTGAGGTTTTTCATCAGTTTTTAACCAAAAGTGCATTTTGCATAAGCATTACTTAATCATGGGTAAAGAATTTATTAATATAACTTAACTTAAAAGTTTAATAAAGTAGCACATCAAGATTAATTTTATAAAATTTTTTGAAACAATACTTTTTGAAACAATAAAAGGATGATAAACATGGCAAGCCCAATGGTAAGTACTAATGAAACAATAAAAGAAGGCAAAGATCGCTATAAAGCGGGTGTGCTGCCTTACAAAAAAATGGGTTACTGGCAGCCTGACTATGTGCCAAAAGATACTGATTTACTGGCGATGTTTCGCATTACGCCACATGCAGGTAGCGATCCTGAAGAGATTGCAGCAGCCGTTGCTGGTGAATCATCTACCGCCACTTGGACGGTGGTGTGGACGGATAGATTGACCGCTTGCGAGCTTTATCGCGCCAAGGCTTATCGCGTTGATCAAGTGCCCAATACGGGCGAAGGCACCAAAACAGAAGCGCAATATTTTGCTTATATTGCTTACGATTTAGATTTATTTGAAGGTGGCTCTATCGCCAATTTAACTGCGTCAATTATCGGTAACGTGTTTGGCATGAAAGCAGTAAAAGCCTTGCGCTTAGAAGACATGCGTATTCCTGTGGCTTACCTAAAAACTTTCCAAGGCCCTGCAACGGGCGTGATTGTAGAAAGAGAGAGATTGGATAAGTTTGGTCGTCCGTTATTAGGCGCGACGACCAAGCCAAAATTGGGTTTATCAGCCC
Organism: Methylotenera sp.; assembly: GCA_031369365.1. GTDB lineage: Bacteria > Pseudomonadota > Gammaproteobacteria > Burkholderiales > Methylophilaceae > Methylotenera_A. The sequence goes on along the minus strand of JANMOP010000047.1, from coordinate 7,305 downwards.
GCAACTATGGCCGCGTGGTGTATGAAGGCCTAAAAGGCGGCCTGGATTTTATGAAAGATGACGAGAACATTAACTCACAGCCTTTTATGCACTGGCGCGATCGCTTTCTGTACTGTATGGACGCCGTCAATAAAGCTTCTGCCGCCACTGGCGAAATTAAAGGCCATTATTTAAACGTAACCGCTGGCACTATGGAGGAAATGTACAAGCGTGCAGAATTTGCCAAGCAACTAGGTTCTTGCATCATCATGATTGACTTGGTGATTGGCTACACGGTAATACAAAGCATGGCGCTGTGGGCGCGGGCAAACGACATGATTTTGCATTTGCACCGTGCGGGTAATTCTACTTATTCGCGCCAAAAAAATCATGGCATGAACTTTCGCGTGATTTGTAAGTGGATGCGTATGGCGGGCGTGGATCACCTTCACGCAGGCACGGTGGTGGGAAAGCTTGAGGGCGATCCTGCCATGATTAAAGGCTTTTACGACACGTTGCTGGATGACCACACCCCTCAAAACTTAGAGCACGGCTTGTTTTTTGAACAAGACTGGGCTTCGCTCAACAAATGTATGCCAGTGGCTTCGGGCGGCATTCACGCAGGGCAAATGCACCAATTACTAACTTATTTGGGCGATGACGTCATATTGCAGTTTGGTGGCGGAACTATTGGACACCCGCAAGGCATTCAAGCAGGTGCGCAAGCTAATCGCGTGGCATTAGAAGCGATGGTAATGGCGCGTAACGAAGGCCGCGATATTTGGAACGAAGGCCCACAAATTCTGCAAGATGCCGCTAAATGGTGCAGTCCACTTAGGGCTGCGATTGAAACGTGGAAAGATATTACTTTCAACTACGAATCTACCGACACGGCTGACTTTGTGCCTACAGCTACGGCCAGTTTTTAGAGATACAGGTTTTTAAATATTCAGGTTTTAAGAATTTAAGGAGAATTTATCATGATGACCAACCTAAATGGAATCGTTACACAAGGGCAGTTTTCGTTTCTGCCACCGCTCACTGATGTGCAAATCACCGCCCAAATTAAATATGCACTTGGCAAAGGCTGGGCAATATCGGTGGAATACACTGATGACCCGCATCCGCGCAATACTTATTGGGAAATGTTCGGCGCGCCCATGTTTGACCTTAAAGACCCCGCAGGCATTTTGATGGAAATCAATAATTGCCGAAAAACTTTCCCTAATCACTACATTCGCGTGATGGCGTTTAGCTCGGTGCGCGGTGTGGAAAGCCCAACCATGTCGTATATAGTGAATCGCCCTAAAAACGAACCAGGCTTTGGCATTGTGCGTCAAGAGACTGATGGCCGTAACATCCGCTATACTATTCATTCTTACGCTACCGATAAGCCAGAAGGCGAACGCTACTAATTAATATGATCGCTAAAACCGACAAAATTGATATACAAGCACTGCTAGAAGAATCTCATATCAATGAGGTGCTGGATAAGCTTGACCAAGATTTAGTTGGCTTAGTGCCTGTTAAGCAGCGCATTCGAGAGATTGCGGCTTATTTGCTTATCACAAAAGCTCGGTTGCAACTCGGTATTGAGGCCGCTAAACCGAGCTTACACATGTGTTTTACGGGTAATCCTGGTACTGGCAAAACAACGGTAGCCATGAAAATGGCGGATATTTTGCATCGCCTTGGCTACATTCGGCAGAACCATGTGGTGAGTGTCACACGTGACGATTTGGTGGGGCAATACATCGGCCATACTGCGCCAAAAACCAAAGAAGTCATCAAAAAAGCCATGGGTGGTGTACTATTTATTGATGAAGCTTATTACCTATATAAGCCAGAGAATGAACGCGATTACGGGCAAGAATCAATTGAGATTTTACTGCAAACTATGGAAAATCATCGCGATGATTTGGTAGTGATTTTGGCGGGTTATTATGACCGCATGGGCACTTTTTTTAAATCCAATCCTGGTATGTCGTCACGCATTGCGCATCATGTGGATTTTCCTGATTATAACGAAAACGAGTTGCTGGAAATCACAAAATTAATGGCAGATGCTATGCATTACAATTTAGATGAAGCTGCATTTAGTGCGATGAAAGATTATATTGAAAAGCGTAAGCAACAACCACATTTTGCCAATGCACGCTCGATTCGCAACGCGTTAGATCGAGCTAGATTGCGGCAAGCGAACCGACTATTTAATGATGCAATTATGCATAAAAAAGAAACGACAGCAGAAGATTTATCTTTAATTACCGAGGCCGATATTCGTGCCTCACGCGTGTTTGAAGGCGGGCTAAATGGTGAACAAGTTGCAAAAAAACCTTGATACTTTTTTAAACGAAAAATTCAGTCAATCTGAAGCAGAGCAACGACTAGTATTGGTGATTAAAGCCATTGTGGAAAGTGTTAAACAAGTGGCTAAGATGGTAGAAGCCGCGCCCTTAGCAGGACAGTTAGGCAAGCTGGATAATGAGAATGTGCAAGGTGAGCAGCAAGCCAAATTAGACTTACTCACAAATGATTGCTTTGTGGCAAATTTGCAAGCTTGCGATGCGGTAGCGGGCATGGTTTCAGAAGAATTAGACGATGCAATTTTGCTGCAAACAGATAACACAAAACCCAATTATTTAGCGATATTCGACCCGTTAGATGGCTCATCCAATATCGAAGTGAATGTTGCTGTAGGCTCAATCTTCTCAATATTGAGAGCGCCAGTTGGCAGAGCTACGCTGGTAGCAGATTTTTTGGTAAAAGGCACTGAGCAAGTATTTGCGGGTTATGCGATTTACGGGCCTTCGGTAGTCCTGGTGTTTACTTTTGGCGATGGCGTGCAATGTTTTACTTTGGATAGAACAACCAACGAATTTGTGCTCACCCAAGCAAAAATGCGGGTTATAGAGGATACGCAAGAGTTCGCCATTAATGCCAGTAATGCACGTTTTTGGGAGCCGCCAATACAGCAATATGTAAGCGAGTGCCAAGCTGGCACCACTGGCGCACGCGGCAAAGATTTTAATATGCGCTGGATAGCGAGCATGGTGGCCGATTTGCATCGTATATTGATGCGCGGCGGTGTGTATTTATACCCAAAAGATAATAAATCGCCACTAAAAGCAGGGCGCTTACGCTTGCTGTATGAGCTTAATCCGATGAGCTGGATAGTAGAGCAAGCGGGCGGCAAAAGCTCAACAGGGCGCGAGCGTGTTTTAACACTCGCCCCAACAGCAATTCACCAACGTACACCTATTATTATTGGCTCTAAAAATGAAGTGGAAAGGCTAGTGCAGTATCACCAAATATTCGATAAATCGCATTGATATTTAAGTATTACAGGGTGGATTATGTCTAAGAAGTTTCCAATTGTAGCGATCACTGGCTCATCTGGCTCTGGCACAACCACGGTGCGCCAAAGCTTTCAGCATATTTTTAAGCGCGAAAAAATTAATGCAACTGTGATTGAGGGCGACTCCTATCACAAATATGAACGCGCCGAAATGGACGTGCTGATTAAACAGCGCGACCTAGACCCAACAAGCAATTTCAGTCACTTTGGCCCAGAAGCCAATATATTGGGCGAGTTAGCCAACACGTTTGAAGTTTTTGGACAAACTGGCCATTGCAAAACAAGAAAATATATTCATTCTGAAGATGAAGGGCGGCCTTACAACCAAAAAGCGGGCACGATGACGCCATGGGAAGACGCGGAATCGGACATTTTGTTTTATGAAGGCTTGCATGGCGGCTATGTAGGCAGGGATGCCAATGTAGCCAAACATGTGGATTTGTTGGTTGGCGTGGTGCCAATTATCAATTTGGAATGGATCCAAAAACTGCATCGCGATAAAAAAATGCGCGGATACTCTTCTGAAGCGGTGATTGAAACTATTTTGAACAGAATGCCCGATTACATTCATCATATTTGCCCGCAGTTTTCGCGCACGCACATTAATTTTCAGCGCGTGCCGACAGTTGACACCTCTAATCCCTTTATCGCAAAAGATATTCCTAGCCCAGATGAGAGTATATTAGTGATTCGTTTTGCTAATCCTAAAGGTGTGGATTTTCAGTATTTATTGAACATGTTGCACGGCTCGATGATTACACGACCTAATACCATCGTCGTGCCAGGTGGAAAAATGAGTTTGGCATTGCAATTTATTTTCACGCCTAGGGTCTTACAGCTAATGGCAAACAGCAAATAATAATGATTCAGGATAAAAATTAATGGCATTAGTTTCACTTAGGCAGTTGTTAGATCACGCGGCCGAGCATCAGTATGGCTTACCCGCTTTTAACGTGAATAATATGGAACAAATTCATGCCATTATGCAAGCGGCAAATGAGGTGGATAGCCCCGTGATTTTGCAAGCCTCAGCAGGCGCGCGCGGTTATGCGGGTGAGGCTTTTTTACGCCATTTGGTAGAAGCCGCAATCGAGCAATATCCGCATATTCCATTGTGTATGCATCAAGATCATGGTGCATCGCCAGCGGTTTGCCAGACAGCGCTTCGTAGCAGCTTTTCTAGCGTGATGATGGATGGCTCGCTAATGGATGATGCGAAAACGCCTGCCACGTTTGATTACAACGTGCATGTCAGCCGCCAAGTGGTAGAGGCCGCACATGCGGTGGGCGTTTCAGTAGAGGGTGAGCTTGGTGTGCTTGGCTCGCTAGAAACAGGTCAAGCGGGCGAGGAAGATGGCGGCGGTGCAGAGGGCATTTTAAGCCACTCGCAGCTACTTACCGACCCAGATGAAGCGGCCGCATTCGTCAAAGCCACGCAAGTCGATGCGCTGGCAATTGCGATTGGCACTAGCCACGGTGCTTATAAATTTAGCCGTCCGCCGACGGGTGACATTCTATCAATAGACCGCATTCGCAGTATTCACGCGCGCATTCCCAATACACATCTAGTGATGCACGGCTCATCCAGTGTCGAGCAAGAATGGTTACAGATGATTCGCGAATACGGCGGACAGATTAAAGAAACCTATGGCGTGCCCGTTTCTGAAATTGTAGAAGGGATTAAAAATGGTGTGCGTAAAATCAATATTGATACCGATATTCGCTTGGCCATGACGGCGACTATTCGTCGAGAAATGGCACAGCACCCACAAGAATTCGATCCACGCTTCTTTCTAAAAGCGGCCACCATTGCCGCTAGAAGCGTATGTAAAAACCGCTTTGAAGCGTTTGGCAGCGCAGGGCAAGCCGCAAAAATTAAAGTGATTTCTTTAGACGTGATGGCAGCGCGCTATTCAAAAGGCGAATTTGCGCCAGTGATAAAATAAGCCCTTAGGTAAAATAAAAAATGAGACGTAAACTTGTGGTCGGTAATTGGAAAATGAATGGACGTATTGCACAAAATCAAGTGCTATTGCAAAGTTTAATTGCTGGTCTGAGTGATTTGAATCAAGCAGATTTCGTCGTCTGCGTGCCTTACCCATATCTTGCTCAAGCACAAACTTTGTTGCAAAATACCAATATGCAATGGGGCGCTCAAAACTTGTGTTCCAATGAAAATGTGGCGCTCACAGGCGCAGTTTCTGCCTTTATGCTAGCCGATTATGGCTGTAGTTATGTCATTGTTGGGCATTCGGAGCGACGCATACAGTTTCACGAGACTGATGACACTGCCGCAACACGATTTAACGCAGCAGAAAAAGCAGGCTTAACGCCGATTTTTTGCATGGGCGAATCTAAAGAGGAGCGCGAATCTGACTGGACAGAATACGTTATTGGGCGGCAATTGGATTCTATCATTCGGCGCTTTGGTGCAGAGGTTTTGGATAAAGCTGTGTTAGCTTACGAGCCGCTTTGGGCCGTGGGTACAGATGTTCCAGCTACGCCAGAACAAGCACAGCAGGTGCACGAATTTATTCGTGAGCGCGTAGCAAGATGCGATGCAAAAATTGCTAAAAATGTACGCATCCTATATGGGGGCAGCTTTCATCCTTCAAATGCAGCTGGGCTGTTTGCCATGCCAGATATTGATGGTGGGTTAGTTGGGCGATGTTCTTTAGATGCAACATCTTTTGTGGACATATGTAAACAGGCTAACCAAATTGCTGTTCAACAAGGCGCAAAGATATAAAAAATGAAAATAGGCATTCCAACTGAAATTAGAGAATACGAATGTCGCGTTGCTGCGACGCCAGAAACCGTTAAAAAGATGCTCGCTAGCGGATGCCAAGTGCTCGTTCAAAAGGGCGCTGGCGAGCGTGCCAGTATTACCGATGCAGCCTATCAAACCGCAGGTGCGGAGTTAGTTTCAGCCGAAGAGGTGTATCAAGCCGACATCCTTTTGAAAGTGCGCGCACCAGAATCTAGCGAAATAAAAGCCATGCAAGCGGGTACAGTTTTAATCGGATTACTAGAACCGTTTAATCAACCGCAATTAAAAATGATAGCCGACCAAGGCTTAACAGCATTCTCACTCGAAGCTTTACCTAGAAATAGCCGCGCGCAAAGTATGGATGTGTTGTCATCGCAAGCCAATGTGGCGGGTTACAAAGCGGTGCTGCTGGCGAGCCATTTTTATCAACGTTTTATGCCCATGTTGATGACTTCGGCAGGCACGGTAAAAGCCGCGCGGGTATTGGTTCTGGGGGCAGGTGTTGCAGGGTTACAAGCCATTGCCACGGCTAAAAGGTTAGGCGCGGTAGTCGAGGCATCTGACGTGCGACCAGCAGTAAAAGAGCAAATTGAATCGCTCGGCGCAAAATTTTTAGACGTGCCTTATGAAACCGAAGAAGAAAAAGAAACTGCCGCAGGTGTAGGTGGCTATGCGCGCCCAATGCCAGCCTCGTGGATGGCGCGTCAGGCGGCGCTTGTGGCGCAACGTGCAACTGAAGCCGATATTGTGATTTCATCAGCGCTTATTCCAGGCCGCGAGCCGCCGATTTTAATTCATGCTGAAACAGTCGCCAAGATGAAACCTGGCTCAGTGATTATCGATATGGCGGCTGGTACGGGTAAAACTGGCGCAGGCAATTGTCCGCTCACCGAGGCCAATCAAGTGGTGGTGAAACACGGCGTGACTATTGTAGGCTACACCAATTTACCCAGTTTGGTTGCCGCAGATGCCTCGGCTTTTTATGCGCGCAATATTTTAGAGTTTTTGAAGCTGTTGATTTTAGACGGAAAATTTAATATTCCTGCCGATGATGAATTGGTGACTGCCAGTTTGATGTGCAAAGATGGCAAATTAATTAAGCCTAATTAATTAAATTAAAAATATAATCGAAAAGAAGTAGGGAGGAAGCCATGACAGATTTACTTACCATGCAAAACATCACTATTTTCGTGCTGGC
>JANMOP010000016.1:0-19975 GCA_031369365.1 Methylotenera sp. | reverse complement strand
TTGCAGGGTGAAAAAATTAACTTATGCGATTATCAAGATAAGCCAATTTTAGTGGTGAATACTGCCAGCAAATGTGGCTTTACGCCACAGTTTGAGGCGCTAGAAGGCTTATACAGCAAGTATAAAGGGCAAGGCCTATTGGTGATAGGGTTTCCATCAAACGATTTTAGGCAAGACCCAGGTGATAACAAAGCCATTGGTGATTTTTGCAAAATGACCTACGGCGTTAAGTTTCCAATGGCCACCAAAAGCGCGGTTACAGGCGCTAATGCCAACCCATTTTATAAGCAGTTAGCGGCTAAGTCTGGCACTACGCCAAAATGGAATTTTTATAAATATGTTATTGCGCCAGGTGGCAAAGAGGTAACAGCTTTTGAAAGCACTATTTCACCTAATTCAGCCGAGTTAACAGGTAAATTCAAACCGTATTTAAAATAAACTGTATTTTTAAATTGGTATTTTAAATTGATTTTTTAAATACCAGGCGAGCGAATACTCTGCAAAACAATGGCTGATAGTTCCTCTACAGAGCGGCTGGTGGAATCTGTCCAAGGGATATTATTTTTAAGCATTAAGCGCTCGGCGGTCGCAATTTCTTTTTTACAGTTTTCTAGTGAGGCATAAAAACTATTTGGTCTGCGCTCACTGCGCACATTGTGCAAGCGCTCTGCCTTAATAGTTAAACCAAATATTTTGGGTAAATGCTTATACAACACTTCAGGTAAAGTGCCACGTTCAAAATCTTCTGGAATCAGTGGGTAATTGGCGGCTTTAATGCCAAACTGCATAGCCAAATACACACTGGTAGGGGTTTTGCCGCAGCGCGATACGCCAATTAAAATTACTTGTGCTTCTTCAAACCCCGCATTGGTCATACCGTCGTCATGGGTTAGCGTAAAGTTAATCGCCTCCATGCGCTCATGGTAATTTTCGCCCATTACACCATGCGCAATGCCTTTGCCAGTGAGTGGAAGTTGAGCTAACTCAACGCCAAGTGGGTCGATAAATGTGTTAAACAAGTCAATATAATAAGCATCCGCTTGTTTTAACAATGCGCGATGCTCTATATTACCCAACGACATAATCACAACTGGCCGCATACCATTGCTAACTCTGGCCATTAAAATACGCTGTTTGGCGTCTTCTATTTTAGCAACAGAGTCGGTAAATGGCGCACGCACTTGGGTAAAATGCGTTTCTGGAAAGTGTGCCAGCAACTGCCCAAGCGCACCAGCCGTGATGCCAGTGCCATCAGAGATAAAAAATACCGTTCTTTCAATTTTCAAAAGTCGTGCCCTTTTGTTTTGTGGTATTAATTATTTAGTCAGGCGTTGCCAAGTGGCAATCACGGTATCAGGGTTTAGTGAGACTGATTGTATACCTTCCGCCACTAGCCACTCGGCAAAGTCTGGATGATCTGAAGGACCTTGACCGCAAATACCCACGTATTTGCCTAAACGGTTACAGGTTGTAATCGCCATTTTAAGCAGCGCTTTCACTGCATCGTTACGCTCGTCAAAACCATCTGCCAAAATGCCAGAATCTCTATCCATGCCCAATGTGAGTTGCGTGAGATCATTAGAGCCAATTGAAAAGCCGTCGAAATATTCTAAAAATTGCTCGGCTAATAAAGCGTTAGATGGAATCTCGCACATCATAATCAAGCGTAAGCCGTTTTCGCCACGCTTTAAACCATGCTTTGCCATAATTTCAGTCACGGCTTTTGCTTCGTCAATAGTACGTACAAATGGCAGCATTAATTCAACGTTCACTAAGCCCATTTCTTCACGCACTTTTTTCATTGCTTCGCATTCCATGGCAAAGCATTCTTGAAAATCTGGCGCCATGTAACGTGCCGCGCCACGGAAGCCAATCATTGGATTTTCTTCGTCTGGCTCATAAATATCGCCGCCGATTAACTTTTTGTACTCATTCGATTTGAAATCTGAGGTACGCACAATCACAGGTTTTGGATAAAACGCCGCCGCAATAGTCGCCACGCCTTCGGCCACTTTATCAATGTAGAATTGTTTAGGCGAAGCATAACCACGTGCGCGGTTTTTAATCACCACTTTGATAGCTTCGGGCATTGCGTCAACATTTAAAATGGCTTTAGGGTGAATGCCCACCATATTGTTGATTACAAATTCTAAACGCGCCAAACCCACGCCATCATTAGGAATTTGTGCAAAGCTAAACGCCATATCGGGATTGCCGACGTTCATCATAATTTTGCACGGCGGTTTCGGTAGGGTGCTATTGGCTTGTGTGCTCACCTCAAAATCTAATGCGCCGTGGTACACAAAGCCAGTTTCGCCCTCGGCGCACGATACCGTCACAATTTCGCCTTCGCGCAGCAAATCTGTGGCGTTTACAGAACCAACAATCGCAGGAATACCCAGCTCACGCGCAATAATGGCTGCGTGGCAAGTGCGGCCACCACGATTAGTCACTAAGGCTGCAGCACGCTTCATGACTGGCTCCCAGTTTGGGTCAGTCATGTCGGCTACTAGCACGTCGCCAGGTTGCACTTCATGCATTTGCGATGGGTCTAACACGATTCTAACTGGTCCAACACCCACTTTTTGCGTCACGGCACGTCCTGCCACCAATGGTTTGGCTGAATGTTTTTGTAATTTGTAGCTTTCGGTTACGTTTTTAAGTGATTCTTGCGATTTCACCGTCTCAGGGCGCGCTTGCAAGATATATAGCTTGCCATCTAGACCGTTTTTACCCCACTCAATATCCATCGGGCAGCCATAATGCGTCTCAATTGTCATGGCATACGTCGCAAGCTCTAAAATATCCGCGTCACTTAATGAATACACGTCTGATTCGGCGGGGTCAACCTCTACAGTATTGGTACTTTTTCCTGCTTGGGTTGCGTCCGAGAACACCATTTTAATGAGCTTAGAGCCCATGGTACGGCGCACAATAGAAGGTTTGCCAAGCGCCAATGTTGGTTTATGCACGTAAAACTCATCTGGGTTGACTGCGCCTTGCACCACGGTTTCGCCTAAACCATAACTTGATGTAATAAACACCACATCTTTAAATCCAGATTCGGTATCAATCGTAAACATCACGCCAGCGCAGCCTAGGTCGGAACGCACCATTTGCTGAATGCCCGCTGATAAGGCGACATCGGCATGTACAAAGCCTTTGTGCACGCGATATGAAATTGCGCGGTCGTTATAAAGTGATGCAAACACCTCTTTAATAGCGTGATAAATATGGTCTAAACCGTGAATGTTTAAAAATGATTCTTGCTGTCCTGCGAATGAGGCGTCAGGCAAATCTTCTGCGGTGGCCGATGAGCGCACCGCGAATGTTGTACCAGCGGCTGAGCTATCAGTTAAGCGCGCATAATTTTCTGCAATTGCCGCGTTTAAAGCAGCAGGGAAGGGTGCATCCATAATCCAAGCGCGAATCTGTTTACCACAAATTGCTAAAGCCTGCGTGTCATCCGCATCTAGCTTATCAAGCAAATCATTAATTTTTTGATCCAGGCCGTCTTGCGCCAAAAACTCACGGTAAGCATTGGCAGTGGTCGCAAAGCCAGTAGGCACGCGCACTCCTTTGGCTGATAATTGCGAAATCATCTCACCAAGAGAAGCGTTTTTGCCGCCTACCGAGGCTACATCAGTGTTGCGAAGTTGTTCAAATGCTATTGCGTGAGATGACATTCTTTTCCCTTAATGTATTTGTGTTGGCTAAATTTGCTTAAACTAAGTTGCTATTCTGACAAAATAGCACGCTTTTGTCACGCCTTAATGGGTTGTGCTAGATTTGCAGCTTAGAATCAATCAATGGGGTCAATCAAATCAATGGGGTCAGTCTCGATTGATTTATTCTAAGTTACCTGTTATCTTTGACACTCCGTTAAATCAAACAGAAAATTATTATAATGGCGCGTCTTCCACGCTTTGTATTGGTTGGGCATCCACAGCACATTATTATTCGCGGTAATAATCGCGAACCTGTATTTAATACGGATGAAGATTACCGTTACTTTTTAGATAAGCTCACCGATGCGGCTAAAAAGCATCAATGCGACATTCACGCTTACGTGCTGATGACCAACCACATTCACCTACTTGCCACGCCACATAAAACAGATGGCATATCTAAAATGATGCAAATGCTAGGCCGCTATTACGTACAATATTACAACTACACCAACAAGCGTAGCGGCACCTTATGGGAAGGTCGCTACAAAGCCAGCCTAGTTGATAGCGAAACATACGCCTTACTATGTTACCGTTATATTGAACTTAACCCACTGCGTGCAAACATGGTGCAACACCCATCAGAATACCCGTGGAGTAGCTACCGCGCTAATGCACTAGGCCAGTATAATGTGCTGATTACGCCGCACAGTGTGTATGATGCACTTGGACAAGATGAGGCAATTAGGCAATCCCAATATCGTGGCTTGTTTGCAGGGCACATAGATGAAACAAGCTTAGCGCAGATGCGCGATGCAACGAACAAGGCTTGGGTATTAGGCAGTACACATTTTAAGCAAAAAATTGCGGCACAGCTTAACCGTAGAAGCGAGAAGCTAAGCAAAGGTGGGGATAAGAAATCAGATGAATATCAAAAACAAAGAATCAATCGAGACTGACCCCATTGATTGATATACAAATCAACATGCATCCTAAAAGCTCAAACTCTGTAAGCAAAAATTTTAAAGTGCAGATTTCAAAACTATGAAAGTTATCGTGACATGCTGTGCCAGATTGCACATGGGTTTTTTTGATTTGAATGGCAGCACAGGCCGCATGTTTGGTAGCTTGGGTGTTGGTGTTGATGCGCCTTGCACACAAATAGAAATAGCTATAAGTGAAAAGACGGCAGTTGAAGGTGTTGATGATATTCATTTATCTAAAAATATCGATAAAATTGTAAAGTCTTTTAAAATTTCGCATGATATTCCACCAGACTTTTCCGTCAAAATTAATCATAATATTCCACTACATACTGGGCTAGGTTCTGGCACGCAAATGGCCTTGGCAATAGGTGCTGGCTTAAATCAGCTATTTAATTTGGGCTTAACTGTGCCACAAATAGCCGCCCTAACACAAAGAGGATGCCGCTCTGGCATTGGTATTGGCACGTTTGAATATGGCGGTTTAATTATAGATGGCGGGCGCAGTAACGCTAAAAATAAAGCTAAATCACCACCACCAATTATCGCTAGGCATGATTTCCCCCTAGAATGGCCAATTTTATTAATTTTAGATAATGCACAGCAAGGCGCGCATGGTGAGCATGAGCTGCTGGCTTTTGATGCGCTGCCAAAAGCAAGCCTAGCAAGCGCAAAGATATTGGCTCACAGCGTGCTTATGCAGGCACTGCCAGCGCTGGCAGAGTGCGATTATGCAGAATTTTCGCGAGCCATTTATAAGCTACAACGCGCTACTGGTGAATATTTTGCGCCCGCACAAGGTGGCATTTTTAAAAGCAAAAATGTGGCAGAAGTTTTAAATTATTTATATCAAAACAATGTGTTATGTGCAGGGCAAACTTCGTGGGGTCCGACTGGCTTTGCAGTTTTTAAAGATGATTTTAGCGCAAATGTGATGCTAACGCTTTTGCAGCAACAATTTTCAAAATATAATAATATTTCGTTTAAACTGGTGCGCGGTAAAAACACGGGCGCAAGTATTCAATTAGGCTAAAAAACATGCAAAAAGTCTCAATTTTACATCTTATTACTTCTGCTAAAAATGCCAGCCCATTTGATGTGAATATGGCGTATGACGCGGGTTTCGACAAGATTATGCCTTACACAAATGTGGCATTAGACGAAGTAGAAGTCCTTACGCAAGATGCAATGTTTTCGCGCAGTCCATCGGGCATTAAGCGCGAGGCATTATTTTTTGGTGGGCGTGATATTCATGTTGCGCTTGAAATGCAAAAAACTGCGGTGTTGAGCATGTTTACGCCGTTTGAAATGTCCACCATGACCGATCCATCGGGCGCATTTACCACCGCTGCGGCGATGATTGCAAAAATTGATGGGCATTTGAAATTAAGTCATCAAACACTGGCGCAGCAAACCTTTGCTATATTTGGTGCAAGCGGCACGGTAGGCGCTACTTCGGCCTTAATTGCGGCGGCGCAGGGCGCAACTGTGCAATTGGTAGCCCACAAAGAAGTGGTGCAAATGCAAGCATATGCTGATACTTTATATAAAAAATATGGTTTCAAATTGCAAGTGGTCGATGGCACAAATGACGCCGCAAAAAAAAATGTATTAAACACCGCAACCGTGGCTATTTGCGCGGCACTTGCAGGTTTACGCGTGTTAGAAACAGCACATTTTGCACAATCTAACACGCTTAAAATTATTGCCGATGTGAATGCAGTTGCGCCTTCGGGCGCTGCAGGGGTAGAGGTGATGAGCGATGGCGGATTGATTGCCGACACTCAAATAGCAGGATTTGGCGCGCTCATGATTGGCCAATTAAAATATAAAACGCAGCAAAAGTTGCTACAAAACATGCTGGCAATTGACACGCCTATGCATGTAGATTTTAATGATGCATTTGAAATTGCGCGCGATTTACTAGCATAATAATTTATGTGCAATAACGATGTACTAAAATTTAGCGCGTGGCTATAAAACAAATTATTGTCGCGGCGATTTCTAGCCGCGCTTACGTGCAAGCAGCTATTAATGCGGGGTTTGAGGTGATTGCGATTGATGCATTTGCCGATGTTGATACGCAAAAATACGCCAAGCAAGTGCTGCAAGTGCCAGTAAATAATGGCCAATTTGAAGCGGATGCTTTTTTAAAAGTACTGCAAAAAATTGACCTAAAAAAATATAGTGGCTTGTGTTATGGCGCAGGCTTTGAGCTGCAACCTAATTTTTTAACAGAAATTGCGAAGCGAATACCGATTATAGGCAATGACCCGCAAACAGTACACTCTTGCAAAAACCCACAATTGTTGGCTGAATTTTGTAATGCCAACAACATGGCTACGCCAATAATTGCGTTTTCGCGCCCAACTAATACGCTTGGCTGGTTACAAAAGCAAATCGGCGGCAGTGGTGGAGCGCATATTAAACCTGTTTTGCCACTAGAAATACCAATCAACCATTGTGTGTATTACCAAAAAATACAGGCAGGAATACCGTATTCATGCTTATTTTTGGCGAATGAAAAAAATGTTCAAGTCATTGGTTTTAATGAGCAATGGTGTAATTCAAGTGCAGTTTTACCTTATCGATTTGGCGGCGTAGTCAGTCATGCCGATTTAAGTGAAAATGTGAAAGCGACAGTCACCGAATTTATTGCAAAAGCCACGCTATATTTTGGCTTTAAAGGCATAAATAGTTGCGATTTTTTACTACACGAAAATAAAGTGTATATGCTTGAAATTAACCCACGCTTATCTGCCAGTTTGCAACTATATTCAGCTAAAAAAGGGGATTTGTTTGCTGCTCACATACAAGCATGTGCAGACGAGTTGAAACAGTGGCCAACAGTAGAAAAACAAGCCAAAGCCATGCATGTCGTTTACGCGAATAAAGCGGCTAGTGTACCCGTTGATATGGATTGGCCAAATTGGGTGTGTGATATTCCGCAACCCAATAGCGAAATAGCGGCGGGTGCACCTATTTGCACGGTGCTTGCCAATGCGCGCACCGCCAAACTGGCGCGTAAAAAGGTCATGCAGCGCTTGGCCTTGTTGTGATATTCTTAACTTTTTAAATGAAAATAGTTTCATATGAATGCTCTACAACCCAGTATCCATAAGACCTACAGGCCATTGCTTGAAAGCTTGATTGCACAAGCTAGCGCTTTAAATATTAAGGTATTGCAGCACGCTACAGGCGCAACCATAATTGACGCGGGCATTGATATAGCGGGCAGCGCAGAAGCAGGGCGCCTCATTGCGGAAATTTGCATGGGCGGCTTGGGCGAAGTGAATTTTAGCGACGCAAGTAACATTAAGGTAAAATCACAAATGCCAGTATTGGCATGCCTTGGCAGCCAATATGCAGGCTGGGCACTTAGTTTTGAAAGTCAACATGAAAAGTTTTTTTCACTCGGCAGCGGGCCTGCAAGATGTTTGGCGCAGCGAGAAACTTTATTTAACGAGCTGAATTACAAAGACAATGCCGAATCTACCGTATTAATTTTAGAGACAAGTAAAATTCCGCCAATTGAAATTATTGAAAAAGTGGCGCGTGACACACAAATAAAAGCAGAAAATTTAACTTTCATTTTAACGCCAACTACCAGTATAGCAGGCGCAACGCAAGTAGTAGCGCGGGTGCTAGAGGTGGCGTTGCATAAGGCGCATACGCTGCATTTTCCACTTGATGCGATTATTTCAGGCAGTGGTTCTGCGCCTTTGCCGCCAATTTCAGCAAGCTTTATAACCGCGATGGGGCGTAGTAATGACGCGATTTTATTTGGCGGATTTGTGCAATTAAATGTGAAATGCAGTGACGCTGAGGCCGAAAAATTGGCGCGGGAGCTGCCAAGCAATTCATCCAAAGATTATGGCAAGCCATTTGCAGCCATTTTTAAAGCGGTGAATATGGATTTTTATCAGATTGACCCGCTATTATTTTCGCCCGCAATGGTGAATATTACCAATGTAGAAACAGGCAATAGCTTTGTTGGCGGTGCGCTAAATGAAGCTTTGTTAAACCAATCGTTTGGGAGTTAATTTGACATGCGCCCCTCTCCCGCGCTACCGCGCACCCTCTGGTGGAACAACTAAGCATATGACTAGACTGACAAACATCATCAGCCAAGTCATTGCTAATCCCGCAAGTGGGCGAGGGTTATTATCATGTTACTGTTTGACATCTTCCCTCTGCGAGGGGGCGATGGTTATTAATCATGCTGCTACTTGACTCCCTCTCCCGCAAGTGGGAGAGGGCTGGGGAGAGGGGCTGCATTTGAATGCACAAGCGATGTTACCAATAGTTATTTTTACAGACGAACCACAAAAACAAGGTGGCTGGCATGGCGCACAATTGGCTGCGGCTATTGCTGCGCGGGGGTTACAGGCGGTTTTCGTATCGCTGCAAGACTGCGTGATTGACTTGTCCGCCGAAAAACCTGGCATCAAAATTCCGCATTTTATCGAGTTACCAAAAGCCATATTTGTACGCGGTATTGCGGGCGGCACGTTGCAACAAATTACCACGCGCTTAAACATTTTGCATATGCTAAAAGCGTTGGGAGTGACTGTTTATAACGATGGCAAGGCGATTGAACGCACAGTAGATAAAGCCATGACCAGTTTTTTGCTGCATCAAGCGGGCATTGCAACGCCGCAAACATGGGTATGCGAATCGCGGCAGCATGCGCACCACATTATTGAAAATAATATTCAATTAAATCAAAAGCTTGTTATCAAGCCGCTTTTTGGCTCGCAAGGGCAGGGCGTGCGCCTAGTTGAAAAAATCTTGACTGACAAAATGCCGCTGCCAATGGATGAGTTTGTTGATGGCGTTTTTTACTTACAGAAATTTATTCATGCGCCGCATGATTACCGCGTATTTATAGTGAATAATCAAGCCGTTGCCGCCATGAAGCGCACGGGCGAATCTTGGCTGCATAATGTGGCGCAAGGTGCAAAGTGTGAAAATATTTTAGATAAAAGCGCAGAAAATGATGTGTTGGTCATTGCCCAGCAAGCCGCTCTGGTGCTAGATATTGCCTATTGTGGTGTGGATGTGATTCGCGACAGCAATGGTAAATTGTGGGTGCTAGAAGTGAACAGCATTCCCGCTTGGCGCGGCTTGCAAAGCGTTGCTGAAACCCATGTTGCAAAAGTTTTGGTAGATGATTTTTTGAGTCAGATTGAATGAATTAAACATGAATAATTTACAACTCGCCCATGCATTTAAAGCCGCTTGCATGGCGGAACTAGAAGCATTAAAACCTGGCAACGTGCATATTTTTGCCGATGGCCACGGCATGACCATACAAGACTTTGTTGCAAGTAGCGACGCGGTTTCGGATGTGATTGCACTACCAAATTTAAGCTTAGGTGAGCGCATTTTACATAGCGTACAAGCCACGCAAAATGCCGTAAAAATGAACACTAATTTAGGCATGATTTTATTGTGCGCGCCTATTATTCAAGCCAAATTAATCACAAATGGCACTGGCCTGCAAGCCAATATCCATGCGGTGCTTGGCGGCACCCATATAACACCTATACAAGCGTTAAATGATGCAGAAGCTTGTTATGCGGCAATTCGTCTGGCTAACCCTGCTGGTTTAGGCACTAGTGATGCTCATGACGTGCACAAACCTGCCGATTGCACTTTACAAATGGCGATGCAACAAGCCGCTGATAAAGACAGTATTGCCCGCCAATATACCAACAATTTTGCCGATGTGTTTGATGGCGTGGCCTATTACCAAAAAATGCTCAATTGTTGGCAACGCCCAGCATGGGCCGCCACAGCCTTGCATTTGCATTTTATGCGGAGTTTTTTAGATAGTCATATTGTGCGTAAACAGGGCGAAACCATAGCTAAATTGGTGCAAAACGAGGCAGCTGAACATGCGGCAGAATTTGCTAAAAATTTCAACCCAAAAAATTACCAATCGGCATTAATGACTTTTGATGCTGCGCTAAAAAAACGCGGGCTTAACCCAGGCACCAGCGCCGATTTAACCGTAGCGACTTTGTTTTTACACGCGATAGCTTAAGATTTTTGTAGTCAATTAGTTAAGCCGCAAATGAAACGCCTTTTTTAAGATATAATATTTGGCTAGATTTTATACAAGACTTTCGTTTAAATTTTAAACAGCAACTTCAAGGGGAAAACCATGGCAAATTTACTAGACCAACTTAAAAGCATGACCACAATCGTGGCCGATACAGGCGATGTAGAAGCAATTAAAAGCGTAAAACCAGTCGATGCAACGACTAATCCATCGTTGGTATTAAAAGCCAGCACACTGCCGCAATACGCACCTTTGATTGAAACTGCGATTGCTTATGCAAAAGCGCAAGGCGGCACTAAAGAGCAACAAATTGATAACGCTGCAGACAAATTAGCGGTGTTGATTGGCACAGAAATTACTAAAGTGGTACCAGGCCGCATTTCTACTGAAGTAGATGCGCGTTTATCTTTCAATTTAGATGCAATGGTAGCCAAAGGCCGCAAACTCATTCAACTTTATGCAGATTCAGGCGTAAGTAAAGACCGCGTATTAATTAAATTGGCCTCTACTTGGGAAGGCATTAAAGCGGGAGAAATTTTAGAAAAAGAAGGCATTCAGTGTAACTTAACGCTGCTATTTGGTTTTGGTCAAGCGCGTGCCTGTGCTGAAGCTGGCGTGTTTTTGATTTCACCATTTGTAGGCCGCATTTTAGATTGGTTTAAAGCCAAAACTGGCGAAACTTACACGCAAGAAACCGACCCAGGTGTGGTTTCTGTGCGTGCAATTTATGCTTATTACAAAGCACATGGCTACAAAACAGTTGTCATGGGCGCTAGCTTCCGTAATGTGGGCGAGCTGATTGCCTTGGCAGGTTGC
Source organism: Methylotenera sp. (assembly GCA_031369365.1). GTDB lineage: Bacteria > Pseudomonadota > Gammaproteobacteria > Burkholderiales > Methylophilaceae > Methylotenera_A. Next base: position 8,441 of record JANMOP010000016.1, on the reverse strand, counting down.
GATCGTTTAACTGTATCACCTAACTTGTTGCAAGATCTAGCCGCAACCGAAGGCACCTTAGAACGCGTTTTAAATGACGGCGGCAAAACATCAACAGCACCAGCCAAAATGACAGAACAAGAGTTCCGTTTTGAGCTAAATCAAGATGCAATGGCGACTGAGAAATTAGCCGAAGGTATCCGCGGTTTTGTGGCGGATCAAATTAAGTTAGAAGTGGCGTTAGCGGAAAAACTGTAATTGACTAAATCATGAGCTATCAAGCTTAAAACGTTGGTTAGGCCAGTTCAAAAGTAACACAGTTGTAATAATTGGGGTTTAACATTGACAACCATAAGCTGGACATTTATCATACTGCGTCCAGCTTAAAATTCGCTAAACGCAAGTTGCAGTAGGCTTTGCGAGCAATTAGCAAAACAATTTAGTTGTAAATTAGTAGTAAGTTTTTGTAACAAAATCTTATAGTTATTGTTAAACATTAACAAAAAACTTTAAGTATTTAGTTGCTTATAATAATTTTTAATCGGAGAGTTACCATGGCACAAACCCAAATGGCATTAGATTCATTAGATTTTGACGCAACTATTGCGTTGGCAACAGCAGTTGCACCGCACGTAGATATTTTAGAAATCGGTACTCCTTGTATCAAGCACAACGGCATCAAAATGCTTGAAGCATTACGTGCAAAATTCCCAAACAACAAAATTTTAGTTGATCTAAAAACAATGGACGCTGGTTTCTACGAAGCTGAGCCTTTCTACAAAGCTGGTGCAGATATCTGTACAGTTTTAGGTTGTGCTGATATTGGTACAATCAAAGGCATTATCGATGTTGCTAACAAATACGGCAAAAAAGCTCAAGTTGATTTGATCAACGTAGCTGATAAAAAAGCACGTACACAAGAAGTGGCTAAATTAGGCGCGCACATCATTGGCGTGCACACTGGCTTAGATCAACAAGCTGCTGGCCAAACACCATTTGCTGACTTAGAAATGGTTGCTGGTTTAAACTTAGGCATTGAAATCTCAGTTGCTGGTGGCGTTAAAGCTGCAACAGCTGCACAAGTACGTGATGCTGGCGCTACTATCATCGTGGCTGGTGCTGCGATTTACGGCGCTGCTGATCCTGCTGCTTCTGCTGCTGAAATCACTGCAATCGCTCACGCTTAATCTAACATTCATCAATAAGCAATTATTGATATGAGTAGATAAAAACCCGACCCAGTAATGTGTCGGGTTTTTTTATTTGGTTTTTAATTATAAAAGTTAAAAAAGGAAATTAAAATGGATTCTCAACAACTTATTTTAAGTCGTATCACCACAATTTTATCTGAAACAGACAAAAGCAATGCCGCAAAATTAATGCAACTAATAGATGGCGCAGGCCGCATATTTATTGGCGGCGCAGGCCGTTCATTACTAGCGTCACGCTTTTTTGCCATGCGCTTAGTACACAGCGGCTATCAGGTAAGTATGATCGGCGAAATAGTCACACCAGCTATTAAATCAGGCGATTTATTAATCCTTGTCTCTGGTAGCGGCGGTACAGAAACATTGTTACCGTTCGTTAAAAAAGCCAAATCAGTTGGTGCAAAATTAGCCGTGGTGTCTATGAAAAAATCATCAGCCATGGCCGATGTTGCCGATTTAACTATTCAAATAGGCAATGATGCCAGCTTCCCACTCACCAACGGTATGCCAATGGGCGCACAATTTGAGCTCTCAACGCTTATTTATTTAGAAGCAATAATTGCTGATAATATTTTTGCTAAAGGCTTGACAGAAGAGGGTATGCGCGCCATTCACGCTAACTTGGAATAGTTTAGAGCAATTAAAAACCCCCGAACTTGCTCGGGGGTTTATTGGCAAAGCATTTCAAGCTGAGCAAAAGTCAGCTGTTTTTGATGCAGCGCAGTGGCAATTAAAGCGCCGTGAGCACCTATATTTTTAAGCATAGTCAAATCTTCTAAACTACGCACGCCGCCTGCCGCATAGACATTTTTATCGCAAGCTAGCGGTATGATTTCATTTAACACTTTTTCATTCACACCTAGGCTGGCACCCACATTGGCTAGCGACATCACAATCACCTCTTGCGGCCAGTATTCAACGTTTGAGAGCAATTCCGCAGGCCCATGAAAACCATTCGGCATAAAGTCTAGCGAGAGTACAAAATTGTCAGGTAAAGATTTCTTTAAACTTAAATAACTTTCTATATCAGAAAAATTTTCACTACCTAAAATCACGTTAGAATGCAGCATAAATTGCGCTAATTTTTTATTAATACCTGCATCAATCCATAATTTGAGTTGTGGGAACTGCTGAGAAATAGCACGAATATGATAAAAGTTGTCGTGCTGCTGCTGTATCGCGTTAAGGTCGGCGATATACAGTTGTTGAAATGGGTAAACAGCCAGCAAAGCCGCCACAATATCGAGTGGGTTATTAGCGCTTGTAAGCAGCGACTGTATGGGCTGATAATGTTGTCTCTCGCCACGCTTGGCGTGTACGACAACGCCATTTAGTAAATCGATTACGGGGATAATTTGCAAGACGTACCTTTCAAAAACTATGCCAATTAAAAAACTATTTGTATGTGAGTTTATCACTGGCGGTGGCTTAAATGCACAGCCATTACCAGATTCGCTTGCAAAAGAGGGCACAGCAATGCGCGATGCCTTGCTGCATGATTTATCAAGCCTGCCTTATCACGTTAGCACAACAGTGGATGCGCGTTTAAGTCCTCCAAAATACTGTGCTGAGTGTGTGAGGGTGAGCGCTAATGATGACGTATGGCAGGTGTGGAAAACGCAAATGCAATCCGCAGATGCGGTTTGGTTGATTGCGCCAGAAACAGAAGGCATATTGCATTATTTTACCCAAATCGCGGCTCTGCAAGGCAAGCTGGTACTGGGTTGCGGGTTAGCATCCTTAGAAATAAGCAGCAATAAATTAGCAACTTATTTGGCCTTAAAGCAAGCCGATATTTTAACTCTGCCAACCTATACTTATCAACATTGGCCAAAAGGGTATGGTAGCTGGTTGGCTAAACCGATTGATGGCGCGGGTTGCGAAGACACTGTTTGTTTTGATTATGCAGAAAACTTAATGCAGTGGTTGGTACAACACCATAAACTGCTCACGCACGTGATTCAACCTTACCAAATGGGCGTGCCAGCCAGCATTTCGTGCGTGATTCACAATGCAAAAGCGCAACTATTGAGCTGTAATACGCAATTAATTGAGATTAATAATCATATGCTTAGTTACAAAGGCAGCATTATTAATGGGTTGCGCGAGCATTGGCTAGCATTCGAGGTGCTTGCTAACCAAATTGCCAGCGCAATTCCAGGTTTGTCGGGTTATGTGGGCATTGATGTAATTGTAGATAATGACGAAATTTTCGTGCTTGAAATCAATCCGCGCTTAACCACGAGTTACGCGGGCTTGCGCGAAGCTACAGGCGCTAACCCAGCGGAACTGATTATTAACACACTCACTCAGCTAGATTTTAAATGGCCAAAATTACAGCAAAATATCGTAAACATTTATGTCTTAAAGATTGATGTCTAAAATGCCAAGCTCAAAAAAGATAGTTGGCTGGGATATTGGCGGCGCGCACCTAAAATCAGCATTGTTGGATGATAGTGGCGAGGTTTTGCAGGTGTTGCAACTGCCGTGCCAGCTTTGGAAAGGTTTGGATCAGCTAGATTTAGCAATGAACGATGCCCTGAAAGCCTTTAAAATATTGCCTAGCGGGGCAAGTCATGCAGTGACCATGACGGGTGAATTGGTGGATTTGTTTGCAAATCGGCATGAAGGTGTCATCGCAATTTGCACATTAGCGACAAAATTACTGGGTAGAAACACATTATTTTATGCTGCCAATCATAATTTTGTGGCCATAGAGCGCGTTTCTGCACTCACACCTAACATTGCCTCAACCAACTGGCACGCCAGCGCCAGCGCGCTAGCAATGCAAGTGCAAGATGCATTATTTATCGATATCGGCAGCACAACGACGGATATTATCGCGATTGAAGCGGGACAAGTGAAGCGTTTAAATTTAAGCGATGCCGCGCGCATGGCCGATGACAGCTTAGTTTATACAGGCGTGGTACGCACGCCAGTGATGGCGCTGGCGCAAAAGCTGTCTTTTGAAGGTATTGAAGTGAATATGGCGGCAGAATATTTTTCCACCATGGCAGATGTGTACCGATTAACGGGCGAACTTTTGCCAGAGCAAGACATGGGGCAAACTGCCGATGGCAAAGGCAAAACAGAGTTGGAAAGCGCACGGCGCTTGGCGCGAATGATTGGATATGATGTTGAAAATAAGCCAATTGAAGCTTGGAAAACTTTAGCCAAAACGTGTAAAACCCTACAAATGAACCAAATTAGTGCCGCCGTAGCAAAACATTTGAAATCAAATATGATTATGATAGGCGCGGGGGCAGGCAGCTTTTTAGTGCAACAAATCGCACATGAACTAAAGCAGACCTACCAGCCAATACCCATGCGGCTTGCAGGCAATATTAGTCTAATTAACGCGCATGATTTGGAAGTGTGTTTTCCTGCTTATGCGGTCGCAACTTTGGCAAGGCAACATGCTTAAACACGAACTTATCTACCATCAAGATAGCGCGCTGCTTTTTGAGTGCATTGTAGCGCAACCTTGGGCGATGTTGTTGGACAGCGGGAAAGTGCTCAACCCCTCTACAGGTAAGCCTGGCAGCCAATATGGGCGCTACGATATTATCGTTGCCGAACCGTTTATTAAGCTGGTGACGCAGGGCAAAATGACCACAATCACGCAAAATGGCGCGACAAGATTATCGGATGAAGATCCATTCTTATTGCTTAAGAGTCTATTAAAACAATATCCAGCGCCTAAAACAGATTTACCATTTACTGGCGGTGCACTTGGCTACTTTGCTTACGATTTAGCGCGGCGTATAGAAGAGCTACCAAGCATCGCACAAAACGACATAGACTCACCGCAAATGATGTTAGGCATTTACGATTGGGCGGTGGTGGTAGATCATCGCGAGCAGCGCAGTTATTTGGTTTCGCATGGCATGGATACAAAAACGCACGAAAATTGGCCTGTACTTTGTAGTAAGTTCTCGCAAGCCTTATTCCATGCACCTTCTGGCACATCTATTTTAGATGACAAATTAAGTCAATTTGAAGTAAAAACGCCTATTTCCTCTAATTTTTCGCAGCCACAATACGCCCAAGCTTTCGACAAAATTAAAACCTATATCAACGAGGGTGATTGCTACCAAGTGAATCTTGCACAGCGTTTTTCTGCTGAAGTTGCAGGTGATAGCTGGCAGGCGTACAAAAAATTACGCGAGATAAGCCCAGCGCCATTTATGGCGTTTATGAATTTGCCCTTAAATGAAAATGAGCATGAAAATGAACATTTTCAAGTGCTTTCCAACTCGCCCGAGCGCTTTATTCAAACTAATGGCAATCACGTAGAAACCCGCCCCATTAAAGGCACGCGGCCGCGTTCAAGTAATCCAGAAGAGGATTTAGCTTACTCAAACGGACTATTGACGAGCGAGAAAGATAGGGCGGAGAATCTGATGATAGTGGATTTGATGCGGAACGACTTAAGCAAATGTTGCGAAGGCGTGAAAGTGAGCAAATTGTTTCAACTACAAAGCTTTGCTAATGTACACCATCTTGTTAGTATAGTTGTGGCCAAATTAAAGCCTAATAAAAGTGCAGTAGATGTGTTACACAATTGCTTTCCAGGCGGCTCTATTACTGGCGCACCAAAGTTACGCGCTATGCAGATTATTGAAGAGCTAGAGCCGCATCGGCGTGGCTTATATTGTGGCGCAATTGGATATATTGGATTTGATGGAGACATGGATACTAATATCGCTATTCGTACTGCGCTAGTTTATAAAAATCAGATTAATTTTTATGCAGGGGGCGGTATTGTTGCAGATTCTGAATTAGAAAAAGAATATAATGAAACATTAGATAAAGCGTCTAATCTTATAACAGTAATGCAATTTTTTATGAGGCTGTGATTAGCCTCTTAAGTATGAAAAAAAATAAAAATTCGCCCATATTTAAGGGTAAATAAAAAAATAAAAACTATTAACTTTAAACTCAAGTAACTGAGTTAAAAAGGATAATCATGGCCACATCGGAATATAATATTGAGGAAAGATCCATGTGGGTTGTTAAAATTGGTGGTAGCTTATTAGGCTCGCCTGAGTTGGAACGCTGGTTAGAAGTAGTAGCAAAGCATGGCGATGGCAAAATTATCATCGTGCCTGGCGGTGGCTTGTTTGCCAATGCAGTGCGCGATGCACAAAAAATTTCAAAAATTAGCGATGCCTGCGCGCATAAGTTAGCGGTGTTGGCAATGGATCAGTTTGGCCTTGTGCTGACCAATTTAAATCCAGCATTAGCAACCGCTCGAACTGAGTGTGAAATTGATGAGCGCACTTGGCAACATCGTGGCATTGTCTGGCTACCAAGCCACATGGTGTTAGCCGATGACACCATTCCGCAAAGTTGGGATGTGACTTCAGACAGTATTGCGGCTTGGTTGGCACAAAAACTGAATGCTCGACATCTTATTTTGATTAAATCAGATAAACCAGATGCGAGTAAACTTGAGCTTAAGACAATCACCAAATCTGGTTTGGTGGATCAAGACTTTGGCGATTTTGCGTTAGATAAAGTATTTTCATCTTGGATTGTTAAAAAAACTGAGTATGAGCAATTTTTAGATGGCGCGGATGAGCTTAGTTTAAGCAAAATTGGCTCATTTATACACTAACCAAGCTAATCGAGTAAGCGATGACAAGTTCCAATGTTAAAGTGTATTCAGAAAGCGAAACCGTTGCGCGGCTTGAAACCGAGTTGCCACATTGGGTGTTAGAAAACGGCTGGATACGCCGCAAATATAAAACCAGCGGCTGGAAAGCCACGCTCATGGTGGTGAACACAGTAGGGCACTTGGCAGAGGCGGCTTGGCATCACCCCGATTTAACTGTTTCTTATGCATTTGTGATTGTAAAATTATGCACACACGATGCCAAAGGCATTACCGATAAAGATTTTGAGCTAGCGGCTAAGATTGAGCAAGTCATTGGCTGGCAGCCTGCTTTGGAGGCAAGAACGGACGGCACAAAAAGTGCGTTGGAAGGCACGCCAAACGAAGATGCGCGGTTTAAGTATATTAAATACGATTGAATGTCTAGTTTCGGCCAAAAGCGGAAGTTCAAGCCAACTCTTAAATATAATTTTAGACCAACCAGAACAATTAATTTGATATTAAATTTGTTTTATGGCAAGAATGGTTTCTCACGCCATAGTGAATCTAACTTGTAGAATTGGAAAGGGGCGAAACGCCCCTTTTTTAATCCCGCATTCATTACCAACGCATTGGCTGACTAACTTGCAACAAGTCGGGCAATTTTTCAAAATAAAACAGCATCATTTAGCTTGAAATGGATGTACGGTATTCTTGTATTCTTTCAGAACAGTCTCAACACTTGGTTCGCGTGCAATGGCACTTTTAATGGCCTGCTTAGTAGCCCGATAGTTCCATTCCTGCACACGCTTATCATCATCCGCTTTGCGGTCTATAAATACACCCACACAAATAAAGACATCTTCCGCCTCTTCTTTAGGAATCGTGCCATCCGCCACACAATCCATGACCGCCATTGATATACCCCGTTGTGCAGGGCCAAACATCTGAACTGCCTGCTTGCCATTTTTAATTGTTACTTTGTTAAACATCACAGTGGCTGGTTTCGTCATCATATTAGGTGCAGTGATTGCCAGCAAGCCATTCGCACCGTCTTTTTGATCCGTTAACGCTCGGCAGAATGCTTGTTCCGCATAGCTTCCTCGTGGACCCATGATAAGGTCAATGTGTGCAACATTAAGCAAATCCAAACCACTACCATCTGCACGGTCTTCTATCACAAGTGCTTCACCTACTAATACACGGTCAATTACTGCCATTTTTATTCTCCTTTTGAAAAGTTACGTCTAAAATTGGATTATGTTTTACAGCACACTAATGCTACATCTCATTTGCACAGAAATGTATATTTTTCATTCAGATAGGGCAAAAATTGGTTTCAGATTTTGTCATAACAATGTTAAACAAGTTATGTCAGAAAACGGGATGCTTGAGAAGCACAACATTCGACCATTAAAGAAACTTTTTTTCTGAAAAACTGTCTTTTTATATGTTAAGGCTTTGTTATAGTGCGCACGTTTATCACCAATCGGTTTCTTTATGCGGTGAGTTAAAGTGTGCAAGGAGGTATATCATGAACGCCATTTCAACCGAAACTACCCTGCCCAGATTGGAATTAAACGCAGTTGTGCCCGATTTCGAAGCGCAGACCACCATGGGTGTCATCCGTCTGTCGGAATGGGCGAAAGACAAATGGG
>JANMOP010000015.1:0-8125 GCA_031369365.1 Methylotenera sp. | reverse complement strand
AGCTTCATAAGCCAGCCCAAAATGGCCGACGTTATCGGGGCTGTAAACCGCTTGCTGCATGGATCGTAGCAGCACGGTTTGGAGCAGTTGCGCGTCTGGCCGCGTTTTGATTTGATTCATCAATTTGCCGTAATCTTTGGCATGCGGCTTATCGCCACCTGTAACACCAAAGCCAACTTCGGCCATAAACGTGCGTAGCGCCTCAAGCTTCTCGGGCGTTGGGCCTTCGTGAATGCGGTACAGCGCAGCATGTTCGTTTTTACTTAAGAAGTCCGCCGCACACACGTTGGCGGCTAGCATGCACTCTTCAATCAGTTTGTGCGCGTCGTTGCGTTGCACGGGAATTATTTTGTCAATTTTGCCGTTATCGTCAAAAATCATCTGCGTTTCGGTTGACTCAAACTCAATCGCACCGCGCTTTTCTCGTTGATTCAACATCAGCTTAAATAGCGCATACAAGTTTTGCACATGCGGCATGATGTGTGCGTATTCTTGCGCCATTTCGCCTTGCGGATTTTCTAGCATATCCGCGACTTTGGTGTAAGTCATCCGCGCTTTAGAGCGCATCACCGACGGATAAAATTTGTAAGAATTGACGATGCCAAGCGCGTCAATTTGCATATCGCATATCATGCACAGCCGCTCCACATCTGGGTTTAGCGAGCACAGACCATTTGACAAGGCTTCTGGTAACATGGGAATGACGCGGCGTGGAAAATATACCGAATTACCACGCTCGAAAGCTTCTTTATCCAAGGTATCGTCGGGTTTCACATAAAAACTCACGTCGGCAATGGCTACCACTAAACGCCAGCCTGCGCCCGCTTTTTCTGAATACACAGCATCATCAAAATCGCGCGCAGTTTCGCCATCAATAGTAATCAGCGGCAACTCGCGCAAATCGGTACGGCCTTTATAATCAGCCGCTTGCACCAGCTTTGGAATGCTTTCCGCTTGCTTAATTGCAGCAGGTGTAAACTCATGTGGTAGCTTGTGTTTTCTTAAAGCAATTTCAATTTCCATGCCGCTATCGGCATAGTTACCCAAAATTTGCACCACTTTTCCCATCGGATGTGCACCTGATGATGGCTGTGCGGTAAGCTCAACCATTACCACCTGACCTGGCTTAGCACCCATGTCGAGATGATACGGAATCAGAATATCTTGGTTAATGCGTTTGTCTTCCGCCGCCACAATGGTAACGCCTTGGCCTTGTACCACGCGGCCTACCAAACTTTTGGTGCTACGCTCTAAAACTTCTACAATTTTTCCTTCAGGCCGCCCTTTTCTATCCAGCCCGCTCATGCGCACCATGGCGCGGTCACCATGCATCACTTGCGCCATCTCACGCGGGCCTAAAAATAAATCTTCTGGATGTTTGGTTTTATCGTCTGGCACTAAAAAACCAAAACCGTCAGGATGACCTTGCACCGTACCGCTAATTGCGTGTATCTTCTCCGCCAAGCACAGCGCGCCTTTGCGGTTACGCATAATTTGGCCTTCGCGTTCCATCGCGTTCAGGCGCCTATTAAAGTTGTCTTGTTCGTCAAAAGCAATGTCGAGCAGAGTATAAACCTGTTCTATAGACAGCGGAATACCTTGGTCTGACAACAATTGAAGCACTAACTCGCGACTTGGTAGCGGCGTTTCATATTGCGCGGCTTCTCTAGCTGAGTGCGGATCGTTATTGCGAGGGCTGTGTTTTTTTGTTGACAAGTGATGTGCTTTCTATAAAATTCGGGGCATTATTCAATTAGCTATGAATAATAGCCCAGATGGCGGAATTGGTAGACGCGCAGGTTTCAGATACCTGTATCGAAAGATGTGGAGGTTCGAGTCCTCTTCTGGGCACCAGTTAATTCATACAGTAATATTGTAACGCTAATTGTAGCCTTGCGGGTTTTGTGATTGGTTTTTGCTACCAATGCGCCCACCGCTTTAAACCCCTGAAAAATGAACAGCAGCGCAATTGTGTTGTTTAAAAATCGCGCTTTAGCTATCTTAATCACACACACTAATGCTTACAAGCCTTACTGGCTTAGCGGTGCTTTTTTGAACGACGAATTGCATCAGGTTTGCCATTAAAAATTATCTAATGTACAACATCAAAATCAGCGTTTAATAGCGCTACACAAGTGTGAGTGCCTGTATAGCCGATGCCGCCAGTAACCAGTATAGCCATTTAGTTGGGGATAAACCTAGGAAATAAAGGATAACTCAGGCGAATAAATTCGGTCAGTGCAATATCAGCCTCAAGCTCAGATTTACGCACCACCGTGCTGTAACGCACGATTGCGCCGTCTGTTCTATTCATTTTAATGGCATCGTAAAGCAAGGCAAATTTCATTGGAAACTCATTAGACAGATTTCGACCGCGTTGATGAAACCAATAATAAATCAGTTGTTTTGATGCGCCTTTACTGATTAACATGCGCGTTACTTTAAAAGTATTTTCACTGTCTATGCTAATGCTTTGCAACTTAGTATCGGTGATTTCCCAGCCACCGCCTGGAATACAGGCTTTGGGCGAATGCGGCACAAAGCCAGCGCGCTGCGAATCGGTATAACCTAAATACACATCAATATTAGTATTTGCTTTGTTAAAATTAGCTAAAAAATAGTCTTTAAGTTTTAATATTTCATTTTCATTGTTGGCAAAATCATACTTGCGCCCATTCCACCCATTAATTTCTAGTGGAAAAGTAGCAAAAGTTTCGCGTTTAGGAATAATTTCATCTCGGTGGTGAATGGATAGTGTCGATATGGAAGCAGCTAAAATGATAGCAAGTGCCACGTAAATAGGTTTTTTATCATAAGCAATCATAGTTTGAGACGAATTCTGCGACCCTTTTGTCTCTAAATAATCAAATGAATCTGCTATTGAGCGATTGTTTTTAAGCAATTTGTTAAATATTTTAACTTCTAATAATATTAAGCCAATGCAAATTAAAAATATAATCCAGCCTTCAAAATAGTGCATGAAACCTTCTGCCGCCTCGATGCCAGAATAATTGACAAACACCGCCACCATGGCGATTCTGGCGCTGTTCATCACTACGCTGATGGGAACGCTAGATAAAAATAACAGCGCCCGCAAGTAGAACGGCGCTTTATAAAGATAGCCCATTAATAGGCCAATCGTCATTAAAGGGTACATATAATTTAAGCCGCTACAAGCTTCTACCACTTGCAGTTTATACACACCCAAATCAATCACATTGCCTTCTTGGTACACCGACATGCCAAGTAAGCGACTGATGCTTACTCCCAAGTTAGAAGATATCAGCTGCATTTTGCCTGACAGCATGACATCAAGCATATAAGGCAAGGGGATAACTAGCAAAACAAGTAAAAATGGAATAGCTATTTTTTTGATTTGATAACCCATCATAGTCCAAGCTAAGCCAAAGCATAGCAATACAGCCGAATATTGCACAATGGTCCAAATCGCGCTTAATTCACCTATCATTAAGGTGATGCCCGATAAAAGTACAATTAATACACCGTACCAGGCACCATTGTTGGATAAACCTAACTCAAAGCGTTTAATCCAAACTAAATAGAGTGCTATTAAAAATACAAGCGGTCCATGCGTGTATCTTTCTTCACCAGTCACTCTACCCACCAACTCTTTAAAGGCCGCATCGAAAACAAAGAGTAAGAAAATGGCCACAACGACAAACAAAATTAGCCTTAAATTATTTCTAACATGTAAAAATAGTGTATTCATAATTTTTTATTTATAACCTTTTGATAAATATCAACAATATTATGTATTTTTTCATCCCAAAGAAAATGTTGTTTTACACGTTGGATAGCGGCCTCACCTATTTTGTAACGCAACAATGGCTGTTCTGCAAGTTGTTCAATGACTCGAGCAAACTCTTCTACCATATAAGTTCTAGATTTAGGTTCAATCAAGAAACCAGTCTCTTCAGTAATATAATCCGCAGGGCCACCCCAATTGACTGCAATGACTGGTAAACCACGCGCCATCGCTTCTAACACCACCGCACCACCACATTCACGTACACTGGGCAATACAAACACATCAGCATTATCATAATATTGATTAATTTCTGCATGAGGCACAGCGCCTAAAAACTGCACCTTACCAGCTGCGTTAGTCTGCGCATATTCCATAAGATGCTCGCGTAAAGGTCCGTCCCCTAAAATAGTTAGTTTAATATCACCGCTGCATTTCATCACCGCATCAATGGCAATATCAATCATTTTCAAATCTATTAAACGCCCAACATACAGCACGTTTATTTGTGATGATTGCGACACTGCCTTAGGTGACTCTAAAACGGAAAAAACACCATTTTCTACCAACTCTACAACTTTACCCAATCTAAGCTTAGGCAAGGCGCGCAGTGTTCTTTTATTGGCCACTAGCAACACATCAGCAAAAAATTTTCCTGGAATTATGAAATTGTAAACAGAAGTAAACATGCGAATAAGCTGATATAAAATACGCTCTGACCAACCTGCCATATATTGAAAAGCAGGTGGAAATGACATTCCGCCATTCATAGGGCCAATTATTACAGGCACACCAAAGCCAAACATTGCAGATGGCTGCACAGCAGAAACTGGTGCGGGCTCATGAATTAAATCAATTTGTTTATTTTTTACAATTTTTTTAACTAATTTGCGCTGGTAGGTTTGTGTTAGCAAATGAATAACAAACCCCAGAGTAACTGCGGAAAATCTTGCTGGCAATTTATTGGCGTATTTGTTCAAAAATTGATGCGCCCACGTGTCTGGCACATAAAATATATGATTCTGATTGATTTCTAACATCTTGAGCATAGATGCCTTAACTCTATCGTGTGTAATTAAATAAACAATGTGTTGGCTTTTTGTTAAATATCTAAAATAATTAAGCGGCAATATTGCCTCACCGCCATAAGCATTTGAAGCATGTTCACAAACAATTAAAATCTTTAATGGTGTCATTATTTACAATTTTCAGTTAATTACTGAAAAACTAAAGGCCAAGAACACCAAACTCACTTCGATCTTTAATCACCTCGCGCACCAAATTAATATCGACTTTTTCGGCATTGGTGGAGTAGCCATAAACTAAAGCCATATCACAAAGAATATTGATACTACGTGGAATACCTTTTGCTGCCTCGCCTATAGCGCGCGTTGCTGCAGGTGTAAATAATGGCATATCGCGCCCAGCAACATGTAGGCGATGTGAAATATATTTATCAACCTCATAGGCTTCTAGCGGCGGAATAAAAAAATCGACTGATACGCGCTGAAAAAACTGTTGTAGATCTGGGCGGCGTAATAAATCTCTTAGCTGTGGCTGACCTACGAGTATTATTTGCAATAGCTGATCTTTATCTGCATTAATATTAGATAGCATACGTAAAGATTCTAAAGCGCCTGGGCTCAGGTTTTGCGCCTCGTCTATAATCAGCACCACCCGTTTACCATCAACATAGGACTTAATTAAAAATTGCTGGAAAGCGTCATATAAAGCCAAATGTGATTTACCCTCGTATGGTTGCCCAAATGCCAACATAATCCAACTCAATAAATCTTCGATGTGTTGATGTGTGTTGTAGACAATACCAACCGTTAACTCGTCACCCAAGTTATTGAGCAAATGCCGCACCAGTGTTGTTTTACCACAGCCAATATCACCACAAATAACTGAAAAGCCAGCACGATTTTGAACGCCATACTCCAGCATGGCGTAAGCCATGCTATGGCGTAGACTAAAAAATAGAAACTCTGGATCGGGCTGAATTGTAAAAGGTTTTTCTTTTAATCCATAAAAGGCTTCATACATTTCTTGCTATCCAAACTAAATAGTTATAAATTTTTAAGTAATTGATTAACTTCATCTTTTTCATTAATCTGCTGATTATTAGAATATTTAATTACATTTTGCAATGCTTGTTTTGCTTGTGCATTATCATTTTTGGCAAGGTATATCTTAGCTAAATGATAATGAAAAATAGCAACTTCTGGTGATTTGGCTATTGCCTTTTTCAATGCATTTTCTGCCTCGTCAAGCTTGCCAGTTTTGTAGCTAGCCCAGCCATAAGTATCTAAAAACTGTGGTATTTGACTATCTTTGGAAATTTTAGCTAACTCATAAGCGCGGTCCATACTTGCTTTGTCAGTTCGATGGTCTGTGAGTAAGCTAGCCAAATTATTAGCTAAAATATCTGAATCAGGTCTGACTAAAATCATTTCTTCATAGACTTTAATCGCCTCGTCAAATCGTTTGGTTGCCTCAAAAATACTGGCTTGCGAAAGTTTTAATGCAAAATCTTTAGGTGATGCAATTAAGCCTTTATTGACTGTAACTTCAGCTTCAGCCATTTGATTCTGGCTCTGTTGTAATAAAGCGAGCTGTTGATAGCCCGCAGGGTTATTGGGCTGTGCTTGGATGATTTCATTAAACACTTGACTGGCTTGTTGCTGATTGCCTGCTAGCGTGTAAAGCTGTCCTTGAATAATTTTTGCCACCATATTACTTGGATTGGCTTTTAATACATCGTCTATGAAGACAAGCGCCTCTTTAGTTTTGCCAGCTTGCACATAGCTTTTAACAATCACCACGAGGGATTCCGAATCATTTGGATTGGCTTCAAATGCGCGTTTAAAAGCACTTATCGTGCCTTCAGTGTCGCTTTTACTCAATGAAATTGCACCCAGTATTTGATCGGTAACCGTGCTGTTAGCGCCGACTTTTTTTGCTTTATCTGCCAATTCTTGCGCCCCAACAAAATCTCCGCGCGATATTTTAAATTGTGCTAAAGCACGCATCACAAAAGCGTCGTTAGGATTAGCATCCGACATGTTTTGAAGTGCTTTTTCGGCACGCTCTGGTTGCTTGCGACGCATCAGAAAATCCACATAAGGCAACCCATATTCTGGGGTTAATTTGCTTGACTCAAAAGCCCTTAAATAATGCTCTTCAGCTAACTCAGGTAATCCAGAAGCTTCATGCGCTTTCGCTAACATCAGTGCGGCTTTACTAAACTCAGGCGAGTCGCTCAGCACTGTGCGCAAATCTGCAATTGCAGCGTCATAGTTTTTCGCATCTATAGCCAAACTCGCTCTTAGCGTAAGCGCTTGCTGATTACTTTTATCGGCCTCTAATATTGTGTTTAGCAACTTGCTGGCCTCATCTTTTTTACCTGCCAATATAAGCTTATAAGCAATCAATCCACGGGCTTTAAACCCATTAGCGGTGTCTTCTGCTTTTTCAGAAATTTGATTTAATAACTTATCTTCATCTGTCGGGTTCTTTTGTGCGCGATATAAATCAACTAAAGCAAAAGCCAAGTCATAATTTTCAGGTTCTTTTTTTACAAAACTCTCTAATTCTTTACGCCCTGCTTCAGCGCCCTTTGTTGCGATTAAAAATTTAACCACATCCAATTTAGGTTGTATGTCGTCAGGTGCTGACGCAGCAATAGCTCGCAATTGCTGCTCCGCCTCTGCTTTGCGCTCAAATTTTAATAAGAATTGCGCGTAAGTTTTTCTTGCATATGCAGAGTCTGGGAATAGCTTAATCACCCTTTGCAGGTTTTGCTCCACCTCTTTAGTTCGTGATAAGTTTTCTAGTGCTTTAATTTTGATTAAATGAATAGATAAATTTTTCTCATTTTTTGCCAAAGCCTTATCTAAAAATTCAATCGCTTTCGCTTCATCCTTCGCTAACAATCTTTCAGATGCTAAAACCACATAAGCATCTTGATTGCCTGGATCTTTAGCTAACGCTAAATTTGCATATTCTATTGCACCTTTTGAATCACCTAATTTTAATTGCACAGCCGCATGTAAATTTAGTGCTGGCACATTATTTTTATCAAGTTCTAATGCTCTATTACTTCTTTCTAGCGCAACATCTAGTTTTCCGCCTCCTAATAAAAGTTGGCCAGTTTTCACCAACGCCTCCACATGCTTAGGATCTTGCTGAAGCACTTTATCCATCAATCCAAAAGTGGCTTTCCAGTCGCCTTTCTGCTCAGCCACAAGCGCTATGCCATACATGGCTTTAGTCATATTCTTTTTAATTTGCAGCGCATTTTGAAACTCTAGTTTCGCTTTATCGGGATCTTTCTCTAATAAGGCCATTCCTTTTTCA
>JANMOP010000093.1:0-6491 GCA_031369365.1 Methylotenera sp. | reverse complement strand
AGCGCAGATGAGTTAGTGCGTCGTGCAGATATGTCGATGTATATATCCAAGCAACAGGGCAGAAACGGGTTCCAGTATTACGATGAAACCATGAAGCCAAAATACGACTACCAGCAGGAATTGAAAAATGATTTAAATAGCGCGCTAGCAAACAACGAATTTCAACTATATTTACAGGGTCAGTTTGATCAAGAATCCAACTATATTGGTGCCGAGGTTTTGTTGCGCTGGCAGCATCCTACACACGGCTTGGTTTCACCTTTAGATTTTATTACACTCACCGAAGAGTCTGGTCTCATTGTGCCAATTGGTAGCTGGGTATTGCATCAAGCATGTGCCCTACTTAAGCAATGGGAAGCTTCTCCTTTAACCAATAAGCTAACCTTATCTGTTAATGTCAGCGCAGTACAGTTTAATCAAATTGGTTTTATTAACGAGGTAGAGTCAGCATTACAATCAAGCGCTTGTAATCCAACATTGCTCTGTCTGGAGCTTACCGAAAGTGCAGTAGTCAAGAGTGTTGAAGATATCGTTTACAAAATGAATTACATAAGCTCAATGGGAATATCCCTCTCGATTGACGATTTCGGTATTGGTTATTCATCGCTATCTATCCTTAAACGACTTCCACTTAACGAGCTGAAAATTGATAAAAGTTTTATCAATGACATTATTAAAAGCAGTTCTGTAGGAACCATCGCGCAAACAATTTTACAGATGGGTAAAAATCTTAATTTACACATTGTTGCTGAAGGTGTTGAAACCGAGCATCAGAAACAATATCTGAAAAATAATGGCTGTGAAGTTTTTCAAGGCTACCTACTCGGAAAGCCTTGTTGCATCAAAGATTTTGAAAAGGCGGTAGCCGAAAGAGAGCTGTTGTTAGCTTAATAGACATATGCTACGCACAACTCCAAGGGAATGTTAACTCTCTAATCTTTTGACCAAATTGGCTTGCTATTAACTTTTAGTGCGACGAATTTGACAGCTTAAGGTTTTTCTACACTAACATTTATCGCACCTTCTTCAACAACAAAAAAGCCTCGAATCAAATACTCGAGGCTTATTGTATTCCTACTACTCAAAATGCAATTATGAGTGTTTGTAGTGCTTTTTCAATTGTTTAATCACTTCCCATTGTGATTTCATGCCTTTTGGAAACACCACGAAATCGCCCGCTTTAATGGTGACCATTTCGCCGCCTTGTGGTGTTACTGTAAACTCGCCCTCAAGCACGTATGCGCTTTCTGTCATGCCAAAATCAAGCGGAAATTTTGATGGGGCGCAATCCCAAATCGACCAGCTGCTAACGCCTAGTGACTTTAGTTTTTCTTCTGATGGGTTGTGGTCGATAACGATTTGAGTCATGAAAAATCCTTAAAATTGTGATAAAAAACTAATAATAATGCTCCAGAAGCCAATATCCATGCGGCCTGCAGCGTTAGTGTTTTTAATGTAAAATTTGGCGGAAGAGGTGAGATTCGAACTCACGGTGGGCTCGCACCCACGACAGTTTTCAAGACTGTAGCATTAAACCGCTCTGCCACTCTTCCTAGCGAAGGCGGCATTATAGCAAAGATTTAGTCATCTTGAATATCTTGACCTGGAAAAAGTACGTCAGTATAGCCAAATTTAGTTAAATCAGTAATACGCATAGGGTATAAAATACCCATTAAATGGTCGCACTCGTGCTGCACAACCCTAGCGTGGAAGCCGCTTACCAGCCTATCAATGGGTTCGCCAAACTGGTCAAAACCTGTGTAATGCAAGCGTAGATAACGTGACACCACACCACGCAGGCCTGGCACGGACAAACAACCTTCCCAGCCGTCTTCAATTTCATCGCCTACAGGTGTTAATGTTGGGTTAATCAGCACGGTATAAGGTACTTGCTCGGCATCTGGATAACGCGGGTTGGTGCGGCCATGTAATTCTTTTTGGCCAAAAATCACTACTTGCAAACCCACACCAATTTGCGGGGCAGCAATACCCGCGCCATCCATAGCGTTCATGGTGTCTTGCATATCTTGAATTAAGACGTGCAACTCGGGCGTGTCAAATTGTGTAATGGGTTGTGCTTTTTCTAACAAAAGCGGCTCACCCATGCGTAAAACTGTGCGTACTGTCATATTAATTCTCCAGCCAGGCCTTTAGTGCCTATCCGCTTGGATTTTATCAGATGGATAAACGCGCGCAATTTCTTCAATCAGTAGGCAGATTTTTTGCATAGCGCTTTCTAAATTGGCGCTTACATCTGAAAAGTTGATACCATTTAAGCTTGTACCACGCCCAGCCGCTTGATTTACTACTGGGCATAGCGCAGCATAGTGCACCCTGAGTTCACGCGCCAGCGCCGCTTCTGGCATACCTGTCATGCCCACGATAGTTGCGCCATCGCGTTCTAGGCGATTAATTTCTGCTGCCGTTTCTAAACGTGGCCCCTGCGCGCAAGCATAAACGCCGCTTTCTATAATTTTTTGTTGCATATTATTAGCGGCTTGCTGGCAAGTTTTTCGCAACGTTGCCGAGTAAGGCTCGGTAAAATCAATATGTTTTACTGGCAGCTCTATGCCGTCGTGATACGTGTTTTTACGGCCATGCGTATAATCTATAATTTGATCTGGCAGCACAATATCCCCCGTGTTTAAATGGCTAGCAATGCCGCCCACTGTTGCAATCGCCAATAAACTATCTACACCTGCCGCATGCAAAGCCCAAACATTGGCGCGATAATTTACCGCGTGCGGCGGAATGGTATGTCCGCCGCCATGGCGTGCTAAAAACACCACTTCGTGACCCGCTAGCTCACCAAATATCAAAGGCTGTGAAGCCTCACCATACGGCGTGCGCGCAATTTGATGTCTAGCATTCTTTAAGCTTTTGAGTTGCGTCAACCCTGTGCCACCAATAATACCTAGCATAGCTTGCTTAAGATTAAGTTGCCTAGCATTATGTTACCTAGCATATATTCACCTTTAAATTTTATGTTTATTGTAGCGCATGGCGACGGCTCACGCTGTAGGCTTTGTAAATTTTGTGGCATACTTTAGCCTATGGCAGCTAATTCAGATATTTTCGACGTTACAAAAGAAATTAAAGTAGATAGCCTTGCGCTGTCTCAGCAGCATTATGAGAACTTCCCAGTGGCTTCTATTGTGTTGCCAAAACATTTGCGCGAGCCCATTGCTTTAATTTATACCTTTGCGCGGCAAGCCGATGATTTTGCTGACGAAGGCCAACACAAGCCAGATTGGCGGCTTGCAAGCCTACGAGGTTTTAAAGATGAGTTAGACCTCATTCAAAACAATGCCAACACAAAATCACCATTTTTTACTGAACTTGGCAAAATGATTCGTAAGTACAATTTGCCAATTGAGCCATTTTACGATTTATTAGACGCATTTAGTCAAGATGTGACCAAAGAGCGCTACGCTAATTTTTATGAAGTTTTAGATTATTGTCGGCGCTCCGCCAACCCAATAGGCACCTTATTGTTGCACCTTTTTGGCAAAGCCACTCCTGAGAATATTGTTTATTCCAACAAAATCTGCACCGCCTTGCAGCTCATCAATTTTTACCAAGATGTGAGCATTGATTTTGAAAACGAATTCCACAAAACGCGTGTTTATTTGTGCCAAGACGAAATGCAACAATTTAACGTCACCGAGGCGCAAATCGCTAGCAAGCACGTCAATAGGCATTGGGAGAACTTTATGCTATTTAATATCGAACGCGCCGAGGCCATGCTGCACGAAGGCAAGCCGCTTGGAAACGTGCTGCTAGGCCGCATTGGCCTTGAAATGCGCCTGATTATTAGCGGCGGCGAGCGTGTTGTTTATAAGCTAAAAAATGCGCGCGGCGATATATTTAGGCACCGTCCAACGCTACAGGCCTGGGATTGGCCAGTGATTTTGCTAAATGCTTTGCTAAAATAAATTTCTACAATAATTAATGACGCCAATAGAATACTGTAAACAAAAAGCCGCGCAAAGTCGCTCTAGCTTTACTGTTAGTTTTATTTTCCTGCCCAAAACTCAGCGCGAAGCCATGACGGCGCTTTACGCATTTTGCCGCGAAGTGGACGACGTGGTGGATGAATGCACCGATTATTCAGTAGCACAAACCAAGCTTAATTGGTGGAAAAGTGAAGTGGCTAATTTATACGTCAATACGCCGCAACACCCCGTCACTAAAGCCTTACAGCCAGTTGTGACACAATTTAATCTCGCGCAAGAACACTTTTTAGAGATTATCGATGGCATGGAAATGGATTTAAAATTTAACCGCTACGAAGATTTTAAGCAATTACAACTGTATTGCTACCGCGTTGCTAGCGTGGTCGGCCTGCTTTCGGCGCAGATTTTCGGCTTTAAAAACCGCAAAACATTAAAGTATGCGCACGATTTAGGCATGGCGTTTCAGCTTACTAATATTATCCGCGATGTGGGAGAGGATGCGCGTCGTGGCCGTATTTACTTGCCGCTAGACGAATTAAAAAAAGCCAAAGTGACCGAAGATGACATTTTGCAAAGCCGTGAAACGCCACAAATCAAAGAGCTTATTGAATATCAAATAGAACGTGCAGAAAGTTACTACGACAAAGCCTTGCGCGAGTTGCCTACTGAAGATGCTAAACAACAACGCACAGGCTTGATGATGGCAGCCATTTACCGCACGCTGCTGCGCGAAATTAAGCGTGACAGTGCAGAAAAAGTTTTAAATAGCAGAACCTCAATTCCGCCTTTGAGAAAATTCATGCTGGCGCTACGCACTTATTTTAAATATGCCTAATGACTCACCAAGCTAAACACGTTATTGTTATTGGCGGCGGCATTGCAGGGCTAGCAGCCGCATCCAGCTTGGCTCACAGGGGTGTTGCGGTTACGCTGCTTGAAGCCGCATCGCAGCTAGGTGGGCGTGCGCGTAGCGTGGCGGTTGAGTTTAATAGCCAAGTCATTCAGCTTGATAACGGCCAACACATCCTGTTGGGCGCTTATCGCGAAACTTTGAAGTTTCTAGCGAGCATTGGCATTCAGGAGGAAGATGCTTTTTTGCGCGTACCGCTTAATTTAGACATGCGCGCTGGCAATCAAACCGCCTTTAAATTATCCACGCCCGATTATTTGCCTGCGCCACTCAACCAACTGATTGGGTTTTTATGCTGCAAAGGCTTGCAATGGCGCGAACGTGTGACAGTGATTCAACTCATGCTGCGCCTGAAGAAAAGCAATTACCAATTGGCCGCTGACGAGCCATTGGCAGTTTTTTTGCAAAGCAACCAGCAATCTAGCAAGGCTATTACCCTGCTGTGGGAGCCGCTGTGCTTGGCGGCGCTTAATACGCCTATTCACATTGCCAGTAGCAAAGTATTTTTAAACGTGTTGCGAGATACTTTTAAAAGCAAAAGTAGTACAGATTTTTTATTGCCTAAACACGATTTATCGCAATTATTTTCAAAACCTGTCGAGTATTATTTCAAAGCCATTAATAAAAAAATTATTCTGAATCAACGTGTTAAGAACATCACGCCACACCAAAATGGCTTCACCGTTTCTTGCAAACAAGGTTTAATCAAACAAGGTTTAATCAAACCAGATGTAATCGAACAAGGTGTAATCAATGAAAGCCAAACCGAAGAAAGCACATTTGAAGCCAGCCACGTCATTGTGGCCATGTCGCCAGTGCGGCTGCGCAATGTTATTGGCGATTTACCTAAACTAGATCAAGTCGCCAACCAAACCGAAAGCTATGAATATCAACCTATTTACACCGTTTACTTGCAATACCAAAGCAACATAACCATTTCTTCGCCTATGCTGGGCTTGATTGGTGGCCTCAGTCAGTGGGTGTTCGATAGGGGAATTTTATGTGGACAACACGGATTAATGGCAGTGATTATTAGCGCAGAAGGTCAACATCAACAGCTTACACAGGATGCATTGGCGATAAAAGTTGCGCAAGAACTAAAAGCCGCGTTCCCACAATTAGCCCAAGCACTTTGGCACAAAGTCATTGCCGAAAAACGCGCGACCTTCTCGTGCAGTGTAAATTTACCTAGGCCTGCCCACGCAACGCCCTACCCCAATTTATATTTAGCAGGCGATTACACTTACGCCGATTACCCAGCAACCATAGAAGGTGCGGTACGCAGCGGTGTGGCTTGTGCAGATTTGGTGTGTAATTCGTAGCTTGATGGATAGATTAGAGCGCACCTGCAGATAGCGTCGAGAGATTCGTTTTGAATTGAGCTAACACCGAAGGAGTCCCCGCTTCCGAATGAAAATGGTCAATGAACTCCACTGTTGTCTTTAGTGCCCACACGTTGAAACTATGTGATGCCCATGCTCGGGGGAATACGAGCTCGTTTGGAAGAAACGTTGAGGGCTTGAATTTATTATGGAGCCTAATTGAAAGCTTCTCGTGCTTGTCCTGCTCATCAAATCATTCAGGTCGAAAATGGACAACCGCATTGCGAAGTTTTATTAATGCAT
>JANMOP010000059.1:0-3648 GCA_031369365.1 Methylotenera sp. | reverse complement strand
TTCAGGCTGTATGAACGCCTGCGGTCACCATCACGTTGGCCACATCGGCATTTTAGGCGTAGATAAAGACAGTGCGGAATTTTACCAAGTATCCATCGGCGGCAAACAAGGCAACGATGCCAGCCTAGGCAGTGTGATTGGCCCATCGTTCGCGGCAGAAGAAATGCCAGGTGTAATTCAAAAATTGATTGACGTGTATGTGAAAGAACGCACGCCCGAAGAACGCTTTATCGATACCGTGCGCAGGCTAGGCGTGGCGCCGTTTAAAGCGCATGTTTACGCCAAAGATGGAGTTGCTGCATGAGCAATTTAATTCAATTAAAAGGCGATTCTGCAAGTATTTTGGATGATGCATGGACGATTGTGAATTTGCCTGCTAGCCAAGCGGAAGAACGCAAGCAAGCGGGTAAAATCGTGCTGTTTAAGCTCACGGGCGAAGAAACCACGACGGCAGAACAAATTGCGAATACAGTCATTCCCACAAACGGCAAAATAATCGTCCCGCTTAGCGTATTTATTGCGCGCAAAAATGAGCTTGCAAGCCGCATGAATGTTGGCGAGGTAGGTGTTTGGGTTGATACGCATGAAGTGCTAGAACATTTGCTTGAAAACCAAACCAATTTAAACGCCCTGCCTATCATTGCCGTGCATGTAGAACGCTTTGCCGATGGCCGTATTTTCTCGCTCGGCACGCTGTTACGCACACGCTATGGCTTTAGAAACGAGCTGCGCGCCTTTGGCGACGTGTTGCGCGATCAATTATTCTTTTTAAAACGTAGTGGCTTTAGCAGCTTTGAAATCCGCGCAGATCGTAGCGCAGAAGACGCTTTAGCCAGTTTAAAAGACTTTACGACGCCCTATCAAGGCGCTGTGGATGAGCCGCAGCCAATATTTAAGCGTTATAACAGGGTAGTTTAAAGTGAATGTTTCTGCACTCAAACCTGCTAGTGATAACCCAGCAACCTCACCTGCATTAACAGACGCGCTGTTAGCGAGCGTTAATGTTAAATCAGCCGCAGTGTTGGCATTACTTAAAAACGCGACTGTTGAATTTAATTTTAGTGAGTTAAAAACCATTACATTTGCTAATAGTTTTGGTGCGGAAGACATGGTGTTGACCGACATTATTTTAAAAAATAAGCTGGAGATTGAGATTTTCTCGCTGGATACTGGCCGCTTACCAACAGAAACCTACGATTTAATGGCAGAAACTGAAAAGCATTACAACACTAAGCTCAATGTGTATTTTCCACAGGCACAAATAGTTGAATTTTATGTTAAAAATCATGGAATTAACGCATTTTATGAAAGTATTGAATTAAGAAAAAGTTGCTGCCACATGAGAAAAGTAGAGCCGCTACAGCGCGCACTTAAAGGCAAAGCAGCATGGGTAACAGGCATGCGCGCTGCACAAGCCACCACGCGTAGCAGCTTGCCTGTGCGCGAGTTTGACGAGGCTAATAAATTAGAAAAACTCAACCCATTAAGCGATTGGTCTGAAATTGAAATTTGGGCTTACATTCGCTTGCACAATGTGCCGTATAATGCGCTACACGACCAATTTTACCCCAGCATCGGCTGTGCACCCTGCACACGCGCAGTTGCGATGGGCGAGGATGTACGCGCGGGTCGCTGGTGGTGGGAAGATGCCTCGAATAAGGAATGTGGCTTGCATTTAAAGAAATAAACCTTTTAATTAGCCACAGATGAACACAGATACATATTGATAAAACCTTTAAATACTAGATGATAATTTGGTAAAAGCGAGACTGAACACCTAGAAACTGAACACCTAGAATACGCCATTTTATTCACCAAAAATGACAGGCTAACTTTGAGTAAAAGGTTTTATCCGTCTGTATCTGTGTTCATCTGTGGCTAAAATAGATTTTAAGAATTTTAATTATGACAACTAAACAACTAAACCATCATCCTCTGTCGCACCTAGATTGGCTAGAAGCCGAAGCGATTCACATCTTGCGTGAAGTGGCAGGTCAATGTTCAAATCCCGTGCTTCTATTCTCTGGAGGAAAAGATTCGCTATGCATTTTACGCTTGGCCGAAAAGGCGTTTCGCCCAGGTCGCTTCCCGTTCCCGCTCATGCACATTGATACTGGCCACAATTATCAAGAAGTGATTGATTTTCGTGACCTTCGCGCCGCAGAGTTAGGTGAACGTTTGATTGTGCGTAATGTGGAAGATTCTATGAAGCGCGGTACCGTTGTCTTAAAATCGCCTGATGAACCGCGCAACAAGCACCAATCGGTAACTTTGTTGGAAGCCATTGAAGAACACGGTTTTGATTGCTGTATTGGCGGCGCGCGGCGCGATGAAGAAAAAGCGCGCGCAAAAGAGCGCATCATGAGTTTTCGTGATGAATTTGGTCAATGGGATCCAAAAAATCAGCGTCCTGAATTGTGGAACTTGTACAATGCAAGAAGTCACAAGGGCGAGAATATTCGCGCTTTCCCGATTAGCAACTGGACAGAAATGGACGTTTGGCAATACATTGAGCGCGAAAAACTAGAGCTGCCCAGCATTTATTTTGCTCACAACCGCGACATTATTATGCGTGGTGGAGCCATGATGCCTGCTAACGTGCCGCTAGCTGACGGTAGTGTTATTAATGTGCCAAAATCGGGTGAAACTGTCACTAATATGCAAGTGCGTTTTAGAACGGTGGGCGATATTACCTGCACCGCGCCTGTGCTAAGCGACGCAGATAATGTAAGCAAAATTGTGCTAGAAACCGCAACCACCACCATTACCGAACGCGGCGCAACGCGGCTAGACGACCAAACCAGCGATGCCAGTATGGAACAACGTAAAAAGGAAGGCTACTTTTAATTTAGCCACATAGAACACAGAGGTCACCGAGAAAACCTAAACCCTCTGTGAACTCTGTGTTCTCTGTGGCAAATGAAGTTTTAAAATATGACAAAACACAACGATTCACTTTTGCGTTTTATGACTTGCGGCTCTGTCGATGACGGCAAAAGTACGCTTATTGGGCGTTTGCTGTTCGACACCAAGACGATTTTGGCCGATACGCTGACGCAAATTTCTAACACCTCGAAAAAACGCGGCATGGAAGTGGTGGATTTATCACTGCTGACCGATGGCTTGCAGGCTGAGCGCGAGCAAGGCATTACCATCGACGTGGCTTACCGCTATTTTTCGACTGGCACGCGTAAATACATCATCGCCGATGCGCCTGGGCACGAGCAATATACGCGCAACATGGTCACCGCTGCATCTACCGCCAATTTGGCGATTATTTTGATTGATGCGCGCCGTGGCGTGCTTACGCAAACGCGCCGCCACTCTTATTTGGCGCACCTTGTGGGCATTCAGCACATTGTGGTGGCCGTTAATAAAATGGATTTAATGGGTTACGACCAAGCGATTTACGACAAAATTTGTGCGGATTATTTAGCATTTGCCAAAGAAATTGGCTTGGCGCAGGCGAGAGATATTCGCTTTATACCTCTGTCTGCCTTGAATGGAGATATGCTGGTGGACAGACTAGAAAACATGCCTTGGTACACAGGTGAGACGCTGCTCGAGATGCTAGAAGCCGCACCTGCGGCCGATGAAGAGCAAAATGCAGAATTCCGTTTCCCAGTGCAATTTGTGTGCAGGCCGCAC
>JANMOP010000038.1:0-14430 GCA_031369365.1 Methylotenera sp. | reverse complement strand
TGAAGTGGGTGGCTACAAAGAAATTATCGCTAAAATTGAAGGCTACGGCGCTTACTCTAAAATGAAATTTGAATCTGGTGTGCACCGCGTGCAACGTGTACCAGATACCGAAACGCAAGGCCGTATTCACACCAGCGCTTGCACAGTGGCTGTGCTGGCAGAGGCGGATGAAATTAACGATACCATCATCAATCCTGCCGATATTCGCATTGACACCTACCGTGCCAGCGGCGCGGGCGGCCAACACATTAACAAAACCGATTCCGCCGTGCGCATTACCCACGCACCAACAGGCATCGTCGTAGAATGCCAAGAAGGCCGCAGCCAACACGCCAATAAAGCGCAAGCGCTTGCCGTGCTTGCGGCGCGCATTAAAAGCAAACAAGTAGATGCGCAAAATAGCGCGATTGCCAGCGAGCGCAAAAGCTTAATCGGCAGCGGCGACCGCTCTGAGCGCATTCGCACCTACAACTACCCGCAAGGCCGCATTACCGATCACCGCATTAACTTAACGCTCTATAAAATTGATGCGATTACTGAAGGTGATATGGATGAACTGATAGGCGCTTTGATGGCAGAACATCAGGCGGATTTGCTGGCTAGTTTGGGTGATGATAATTAAGAAACAGAAAAGCAAAATGAATCTATTCGGCAATGTAAATGAATTTGAACGATTGCTTGAAAGGCTTTCAAATGACATTTTAGATGCTCACATGCACTACAAGCTTTATAAAGACCTGCTGAGCTCAATTGAGGAATTTCCACTTGTAGTTTCTCAATCAAATACTTTCTGGTCTATGACGCTTAAATCTCATTTGAACACAAGCATACAGATGCTCACAAAAGCTTACGACCAGCATTCGGACGCTTTACACCTACTAAGCTTTCTACAAACCATAAAAGCTAACCCAGTATTATTTAGTGAGGCAAATTTTAGAGAGCGTAAGAAAGACAATCCCTACCTAGAAAGTTTAGCCAGTGAGTCTAGAGTTCCAGAATTAACGTCTTTGGAAAAAGATATTTCGCTCTGCTCTAGGGAAAACCATTTAGTTAACACGCTAATTATCCATCGCAATAGTGCAATTGCACATCGAAATGCAACAAATACAGCCAAGGCAAAAAATGTCAGTGAAACTCATCCACTTTTATGGGAAGATTTTGAGACGCTTTTAACTCGTGCTATAGAAGTTTTGAACAAATACAGCAGACTATTTGAAGCCAGTATCTATTCAACTAGGCCAGTAGGCGCTGACGATTTTCGTTATATTTTCAAGTGTGTGAATTCTGCTGTCGAAGAATCTCGACTTAGAGCCGACAACGAACTGAGGGAAGTCGACTAGGCTAGTTCACTTGTGACCCACGCTTTGCAATGGTGAAAGTAAAACTGCGTGGGTTCGAGAACCCACCCTACAAATTCAACTTTTACGATTGGTGATTTTTCGCTTACTCAAATGACAATCTACCAAACCATTAAAACCTCGCTAATCCTTGCAATTGCACAACTTAAGAATGTTGTTCATCTCAAGTCGCATGATGCAAAATTAGAAGTTGCAGAAATTGAAACTGCAGCTTTTGAAGCGCGCATTTTGTTGCAGCATGTGTTAAATGTAAATCACGCATGGTTAATCGCACATGAACATGATGCTCTGCAAGCTAATATCTATGCGGCTTATAGCACACTTATAAATCGTCGTGTAAATGGCGAGCCCATTGCTTATATTTTGGGTTGTCGTGAGTTTTATGGTTTAAATTTGAAAGTTTCAGCTGATACGCTGATTCCGCGGGCGGATACGGAAACGTTGGTGGGGGCGGCTTTGGCTAAGATTGACTTGTTATATTGCCCCTCTCCCCTAGCCCCTCTCCCGCAAACGGGCGAGGGGAATAAAACGGCAAATTTAAGCCCCTCGCCCGTTTGCGGGAGAGGGGTTGGGGAGAGGGGCAATATTACTTTATTAGACCTTGGCACTGGCAGTGGCGCGATTGCGCTGGCGATTGCCAAGCACCAGCCACACACAATTGTTACTGCAGTAGATGCTTCACAAGCCGCACTGGATATAGCGATTGAAAACGCGCAAAGCTTAAATATCCCCAATGTAAAATTTATATTAAGCGATTGGTTTAGCACGTTAAAATTGAACGGTCATAATGAAAAGTTTGATGTGATAGTGAGTAATCCGCCCTACATCGAAGCCACCGATTCACACCTAAAACAAGGCGATTTACGCTTTGAGCCAATATCTGCATTGGCTTCTGGCGCAGATGGGTTGGATGCGATTCGCACCATCGTCAACCAAGCGCCGCAGCACCTAAACCCCCGTGGATGGCTGATGCTGGAGCATGGCTACAATCAAGCCGATAAGGTTGCAGCTTTGTTAAAACAAGCTGGTTTTAGCGAAATTAGCCATGCAAAAGATTTAGCGGGCATCAACCGTGTGACGCTAGGCTGCATGGAGAAGCGGTCTATGGCCACGAAGATTTTGTAGGAGCGACGTCCTCATCGCGATGTTTCTAGTAAGCAAATCGGGGCGAGTCGCCCCTCCTACCGCCTGTTTCTAGGTTTATTCTGCCAAATATTGATTTTTTAACTCAATATAGTTTTGTGCCGACACCATCAAAAATGCTTGTTCATCCGCCTTGAGTGCACGGATTTTCTTCACTGGGCTACCCATATATAAAAAGCCGCTTTCCAGCACTTTACCTTCTGGCACCAGGCTGCCTGCGGCCACTAGCACATTTTTTTGCACCACTACTTTGTCCATCACAATGCTGCCCATGCCAATTAAGCTTTCGTCTTCAATGGTGCAACCGTGCAAAACCACGCTGTGGCCGATGGTAACGTTGTTGCCAATAATCAGCGGAGAGCCTGCTGGGTCATAGGCAGACTGATGATTCACATGCAACACAGCGCAATCTTGAATATTGCTACCAGCGCCGATTTTGATAAAATTAATATCACCGCGAATTACCGCGCCTGGCCATACCGAGACATTTTCACCCAAATTAACATGGCCAATGATGGTGGCCGAATGGTGCACATATACGCCCACCGCCAGTTGTGGAAAATGGCCATGAAAGCTTTGCATGCTCGCTGGGTGATGCGTGGTGTTAGTTTGTGGCATAACACATAGTATAATCTTAAATATGGAAGAAAATAATTCTGTTGGCACTGGCTCTGTTGGGATAGTTTCCGCTAAAACTGCACATTTTGACTCACCGCTTACCTTAAAAAGCGGTGAAATTTTGCCTGCCTTTGATTTGGTGTATGAAACTTATGGCACGTTAAACGCCGCCAAAAGCAACGCGGTGATTGTGTGCCACGCGCTTTCGGGCAACCATCACGTGGCGGGCAAACACACCGAAAACGACAAAAACGCGGGTTGGTGGGATAACTTAATTGGCCCAAATAAACCGCTGGATACCAATAAATTTTTCGTCATTGGCCTAAATAATTTGGGTGGCTGTCACGGTAGCAGCGGCTCTAGTTCTATCAACCCCGCCACAGGCAAGCCTTTTGGCGCGGCTTTCCCCATTGTCACGGTGGAAGATTGGGTGAACTCTCAGGCACTATTGTTAGAATATTTGGGTATTGCAACATTGGCAGCGGCCATCGGTGGCAGCTTGGGCGGTATGCAAGCGCTGCAATGGACTTTATCATTTCCAGAAAAGGTTAAACACGCACTAGTGATTGCCAGCGCACCCAATTTAACCGCGCAGAATATCGCCTTTAACGAAGTTGCGCGCCAAGCGATTATGACCGACCCCGAGTTTTATGAGGGCGATTATTACGCGTACAACACCGTGCCACGGCGCGGGCTGCGTATTGCGCGGATGCTAGGCCACATCACGTATTTGAGTGATGATGCGATGGGCGAAAAATTTGGTCGCAAGCTTAAAGATGATATCAAATATGGCTTTGATGTGGAATTTGAAATGGAATCGTACCTGCGCTACCAAGGCGATAAATTCGCGGGCGAGTTCGATGCCAACACCTATTTGCGCATGACGCGCGCGCTAGATTACTA
Source organism: Methylotenera sp. (assembly GCA_031369365.1). Lineage (GTDB taxonomy): Bacteria > Pseudomonadota > Gammaproteobacteria > Burkholderiales > Methylophilaceae > Methylotenera_A. Next base: position 10,408 of record JANMOP010000038.1, on the reverse strand, counting down.
TGACCCTGCGCTAGAATTTGGTGGCGATCTAAGTGCCGCTTTAAGTAGAGTTAAAGCTGAGTTTTTAGTGGTTTCATTCACCAGCGATTGGCGTTTTTCACCCACCCGCTCGCGCGAAATTGTCAAAGCGCTGCTCGATAACGAGCTCACCGTGAGTTATGCCGAAGTGACCGCCGCACATGGTCACGATGCATTTTTAATGCCCGATGCACATTATCATGCGATTTTACGCAGCTATTTACAAAAGGTGGAAGTCTAGATGATTGCTATTCTTATAAGTCTTTTAATGCAGCATCTTAATTTTGCAAAGTCGCCCCTCACCCCAACCCTCTCCCGCTTGCGGGAGAGGGAGTTTGAACCTAGAATCTTCGCAATCATGCCCTCGCCCGCAAGCGGGATTAGTGCAGACTTACCCACTTGCGGGTTTAGTCGATCACTTAGTTGTTTCATCAGAGGGTGTACAACAGTGTGGGAGAGGGGCTATTTAGCCACAACCAAATGGTTTAATCATGCAAAATAATGTAAAAATTACAAATTTAGTGACTAAATACCGTCAAGACTTTGCAATAATCGCAGGCTGGGTTGGCTTTGGTAGCAAGGTGCTTGATTTGGGTTGTGGTGACGGCGAACTGTTGACGTATTTACGCAAGTCGCTAGAGATAAAAGGCTATGGCGTAGAAAAAGATGATGCCAACTGGTTAGCATGTATGCAAAACGGCTCTAATGTCATCCAAATGGACTTAGAGGCAGGTTTGTCGGGCTTTGAGGATCAATCGTTTGATACAGTAATACTGTCGCAAACCTTACAAGCCATGCACAATACCGAAGAAATTGTACAAGAAATGTTGCGTGTGGGGCGCGAGATTATCGTCACTTTTCCTAATTTTGGCTATTGGCGCAACCGCATTCAAATTGCCAGCGGCGGGCATATGCCAGTCTCGAAAACCTTGCCTTACCAATGGTTTAATACGCCAAATGTGCACCTTTGCACCATTAATGATTTTGACAAATTTTGTAAAGATCACAAAATAAGTGTAATTGAACGCAAAGTCATTACCGATGGCGTTGAGGTAAGTTTTATGCCCAACTTATTGGGCAATTTGGCTATGTATCGTTTAAAAACTAGATAAATGCGAACTGTTTAAGTAGTTCTGTTCAACTGGCCTATCGGCTGGCGCATCCACCACAGCATCACAATACCTGGCACTGCCATCACCACCGAGAACAAAAAGAAGTTCGGCCATCCAAAACTCTCCGATAATACCCCTGCCACTGGGCTTACATATATGCGCCCCACAGCAGCCAGAGCAGAAAGTAGCGCATAATGCGTGGCACTAAATTGGTTGTTGCATAAGCTCATCAGCAAGGCCACAAATGCTGCTGTACCCATGCCGCTGGTGATATTTTCTAACGCAATGGCACTCATTAAAAGCCTATCGATTTGTGTAGGCGCTAACACCGACACAAAACCCAAATCAAACGGCATGAGCACAAAACTGCCCCAGGCGCCTTTGCCCAAAATAGCCAGCGCATAAAAGCCAAAGTTTGACAGCAATTGCAATATACCAAAAGACATTAAAGCTTGAAATAAAGTCAGTCGAATCATCAGCAACCCCGCTAAAAATGCCCCAATAATCGTGAGCCATATACCGATGATTTTATTGACAATGCCAACCTCGATTTGGCTAAACATCATGCCTTTGAGTAAAAATGGCGTAAACAAACTGCCAGCAAAGGCATCGCCTAGTTTGTACAAAATAATGAGTATTAAAAAAGCCCAAGCGCCCTGTTGGCTAAAATAACTAGCCAAAGATTGATTGAGTGTGGCAAAACCAGCCTTTTGCGCGGCTTTTAAGCCCAATGGTAAGGCAACTGCCAAGCTTGCCATCACATACGCTAGTTGCACCCATTTGTTGGCATCTTGCAAATTAATACCCGCCAAGTTAAAGCCAAAACGCACTAAATATACACCCGCCAACACGCCCAACAACATGGCCACAAAGCCAATGAGTTCTTTTTTTGGGTCACTCGCAAGCGGTTTAATATCACTTTTTACTGAAGGTAAAAATAGTAGTGAAAACACGGCGATAGCCAACATTATCAAGGCCATCAGCGCATATACCTTGCCCCAGCTTTGCCATTGTTCTGCCCAAATAAGCGCGATACCGCCACTCGCTATCATGCCAATTCGATAACCCAACACCGACATCGATGCGCCCATGCCGCGCTCATCGGCGCGCAACAAATCGGTGCGGTATGCGTCAATGACGATATCTTGCGAGGCCGATAAAAACGCAATTAGTAGTGCAATGGCGGCAAACACAGCTGGTTTTAATGCAAACGAAACCGTAGATAAATAATAAATGCTGGCGGCAAGTAACAATTGCGATAACACCAGCCAGCCTCGTCTGCGGCCAAATAATGGTAACTCGAAGCGATCCATTAGCGGTGCCCACAAAAATTTAAAGGTGTAAGGCATACCCACCAATGCCAAAAAGCCGATGGTGGCAATGGCCACGCCATCAGTAGTGAGCCAGGCCTGCATGGCTTGGCCAGTGAGCGCCAATGGCAAACCCGAAGCAAAACCCAACAATAAAATGGCAACTAAGCGGTGAATACGTTGTAGTTGTTGCATCGTTTCTTTTCTAAAATATTTAAACCAAAACCACATTCTAACCACATAGCATATTTCTGGTAAAAAAATCTGTAAGGTCTTTGCTGTCTGCCCGACTAATTTTTGTTGCTACTAATGGAGCTTATCATGTGCTTTTCTACCAAGTTATTAATCGGCAAATTTTTAAATAAAACCAGCATCGCCAGCAGCCTTATTTTATGCGCCTTGCAGCCTGTCTATGCGGCAGAATGTTCTGCCAAAAGTGGCACTGCCACCGTGCCTTTACTAGAACTGTACACCAGCGAGGGTTGTAGCAGCTGCCCGCCTGCCGATAAGTGGATGAGTGGCATTAAAAATAATCAAGTGACACCGTTGGCTTTTCATGTGGATTATTGGGATTACATCGGCTGGAAAGATAAATATTCGAAAGCCGAATATAGTGATCGCCAGCGCAAAATAGCTGCATTTGGTGGCGCTGGTTTTGTTTACACGCCACAATTTGTGATGAACGGGCGCGATTTTAAAGGCTGGGATAATTCGCGCTTAAATGAAAAAATTGAATCTAGCCAAAAACTAGCCTCGCGCGCCAACTTAAGTTTAAATGTCATAACTGAAACCAATGGCGCAATTACCCTAAAAGCCAATGCACAAGCCACTAAACCAAGTGATGCCAAAAATGTGGATGTGTTTATTGCGGTGTATGAAAATAAGTTGGTTAGCGTCGTTAATGCAGGCGAAAACAGTGGCCGTGAGTTAAAACATGATTATGTAGTGCGCGAATTTTTTGGTGCTTATCAATTAAGCAACCAAAACGAATTGAGTAAAAACTTTACGCTGAAGCCTGAGTGGAAAGGGCGCGATGCGGGTGCGGTGATTTTTGTACAAAATAGCCAAACTGGTGAAATTATACAAAGCTTAAAATTGCCGTTTTGTCATGGCTAAATATTTCATACAGTGTTTTTAATAGCTTATAAATAATGCCCTGTAAGCCTCATAGATACTGGCTTACAGGGCTTTTTTTAATCGTTACTTGTTTAAATATTAAACTTATTTTTTCATTTCCATTTCCTCTTTCTTCATCATTTCCTCTTTCTTCATCATTTCTTCTTTCTTCATCATTTCCTCTTTATCGCCACTTGATGCGCAAGCAGATAGAGTTAATGCAGAAATACTGAGTAAAACTAAAAAGAATTTCGTGTAAAAATTTGATGTTGGGTGCATTTTTTCTCCAAAGAATATTGTTTACAAATAAAGAAACGCAAAATGTGCGCTCTGTTTGTTTAGTCGCAGCAATTGGCTTTGCATTACAAATAAATAATACGGATTGAGGAGATACTAAATAGCTATGACTTTGCAGCCTGATTTTTTGCTAGTTTATAACAGCGCTGTCAGTAAACTTTCGTTTAACCAAGTGGACAAGTATTGTGCGGCTTGCATGGTGGCCTCATCTTCGTTGGTTTTTTCTTGCAGATTTTCACATAATTGTGCAAAACTGGTGCCTGCCATCATTTGCTGTATCGCTGCCGATTCGGTAATGTCGAGCGAACGATAATGTGAATTCAAATCTTTTCGCCACACCACATAAGGTTCGTTAATTTGCACTATTGTTGGTGGTGATTCATCACTATTTAAAGCCTGCCAAACCAACAGCACATTATATTTTGGGCTTAATAATTGCACTGCGGGATGAAATTTAAAACTTAAATCGCCCCAGTTTTCTGGTGCAACCGCCGCTAAATCTTGCAGGCTTAATATGGGCGCATCTTCTGCATCAAATGCCAAGCTTAGCGCCCACTCAAATTGCGCCATCTCTGCGGCAATGGGGTATTGCGGCAAAGTGTTTTGCAAATGCATTGTCATTTGATCGCCCACCCAACGCATATTGCGATAAGGTGATGGATATTGCTGGATATAACTAAGCGCGGACTTTTCAAATAAATCATCGCCTAAAAGCGCTTTTAAAACGGGATAAGTGTTTGATAGTGCCTCGATAATGCGTAACCGATAAGCATCTGCGTAGATACCCAAACGCCTTTTTACACCCACTTTTTTATCATTGACAATTTGCTTGGTAAACGCCGCGCCTTTCTTGCTATCTATCAAATATGCTTGAAAATCGCTTTGTAACTGCATTAAATTTAATGGCGCTAAATTCTTCATAGCGCATGCTCTGTAAGTCTCATGGATATTGGCTTGTGGCTTGATGTTTTTTTAGCTATGTTGTTAGAAATAGTGCGTGCAATTTGTAATTCTTCCACTAAAATATTCAGCTCTGGCATTTTGTCATCGCGCTCTATCATGGTGGAAACTTGGCCAAAGCGCGCGATTGCGTATGCGTATAAATCCCACACGGGGTCTATCACGGGCGCATCGTGGGTATCGATAATGTAATCGCCATGGTTGTTGTGCCCAGCCAAATGAATTTGCTGAATGCGCTTGGCGGGAACGCCATCGATAAAGGCTTTGGCATCAAATTGGTGGTTATAGCTGCTCACATAAATATTGTTCACATCCAGCAGTAGCAGGCAATCGGCAGCCTCAGCTATTTGGCTAATAAATTCCCACTCAGTCATGTTGCTATCAATATAACTGGCATAGCTGGAAACGTTTTCTAACAAAATTTGGCGACCTAAATAATCTTGCACAATTTTTACGCGCTCTGCCACGTGTTTGGCAGTTTCTTCGGTATAAGGCAGCGGCAATAAATCGTGCATGTTTTGGCCGTGCACACCTGTCCAGCATAAATGGTCAGAAATCCAGATGGGCTCAATACGCTCTGCCAGTTTTTTTAAATCGCGTAAATAATTGTAATCGACATCGGCAGTAGAGCCGATAGAAAGCGACACGCCATGCATGACCATGGGGTAATTTTCACGAATTTTATCTAAAAAGTCGAGCGGCTTACCACCTGGAATCATGTAGTTTTCAGATAAGGCCTCAAACCAATCTACGTTGGGCTTAGTCTCCAAAATAGCATTGTAATGCTCGGTACGCAGACCCAAGCCAAAGCCTAAAAATGCAGGATTTGCAGACATTTTTTTACTCTACTCATTGATTGTTTAATAGCTGTAATAACACAGCGCTTTGACATAATAGTGCTATAAGCAAAACGGACACGCATATTTAGAATAATATACCATGCCCGTTCTTTACACATATTAAGACCACTTAAACTGCGTGGCCACCTTTAGCATTACATTCAGCACCTGTTAAAGCTAAATGACCGATACCTGCACAGGCATTTTGACCTTTACAACTGTTTGCTGCCATTTTGCAAGAGCCTTGGCCTTTACAAGAATTTTTAGCTGTTTTGCATGAGTTGTGGCCTTTGCACTCGTTACCCGCTGTTTTACAATCGCTAGTTCCTTTGCAAGAGTTAACACCAACGCATGCTACTGTGGCGCTACCAGTTGCCGCAGTACCGCCGCCGCTTGCACAGCCTGCTAAAATTAACGCTGCTGCACCCACTGCCAACATTGCACCTTTACTGATTGATGATCTTTGAATAGACATAATAATTCCTTCCTAATTGTTGTAAAATCTACCCCCTTTAAATTAGAAAGGTAGTGAATATAGATACGTGAGGCTGAATAAAATAGATTCATCACGCGCTACATTACTTTAGTCGCAACTAAAAAAGTATCCTTACAAATTTATTTACAGGCGTTGATAATTAGATAATACAGTTTATTGCGTGCTGATTATTTCAATTTCTGGGGGTGGATATTGCAATGTGATGATGTCACTATTGTCTTCAGCATAGCCCTGAACATAGTCTTTAATGTAGTCCGCTGGAATATCAATCGTTGCTGCGTCGTCGTCTTCAATTATGGTTTTTAAAGCAATTCGACTTGCTTCTAGTTCAAGCATCCATGCACCTTTTATTGCACCATCTTGCGTTAGCACGCTTTCTACAGAGCGCATGTCCCACTCACTTTTTTCCATAATATTACGCGCCATTTCATCGGCTTGGTTTAGTTGAGTTGGCTTCATTTGAGCCATGACTACTTCGCTGCCTACCATTGACGTAGCTGTCGTTGCAGCACTAGAAATAAGCGTGGTAGCAGTACTGGCTTGAGCAGCTGCGCTTGAAACGCCAATTAAAGCAACCGCTGGAAACAATACAGTGGCTAGAGCGGAAATAATGAGTTTAGTTGAAGTATTAGTCACATGATGTCCGGCCAGCACATGTGACATTTCTCGTGCGAGCACAAATCCTAACGCATCATCACTTAACTGCAAACTTTGCACGCCACGAAAAACAACTATCTGCCCTTTATTATTAGATGCAGTACCTGCTTCTAGCTTATCTGCTACAGAAAAATTAAAGCTGCTAATCACGCTCCCCTTTTGAGGATACACCATTAATGCTGCTTTGCTAAGATAACGCCCAATAGCGCCAACACGTGCATCAAACGCTAAGTTTTCTGTACACTGCTCGGCCATGCATGGCACTGCGCTTGCTTTCGCGGATAATCGGACGCGCATATCAATATCTGAATATAAATCGGTGATGCTAGATGGTACGGGTAGTTCTGCCGCGATAGCATTGCTTGTTGCATACTGCAATAACGCAAATAAAAGCATCGAAATGCAAACGGTTTTATTTTTTTGAGCACTTTTTAGCACGATAATTCTTTATTGATAATCAATAATAAGCGGGGCATGATCACTAAAACGTTGTTCTTTGTATATCGTTGACTTGATTGATTTTTTTGCCAATTCTGGTGTCGCAATTTGGTAATCCAACCGCCAACCTACATTTTTTTCATACGCCGCGCCACGGTTGCTCCACCAGGTATAACATTCATCGGTAGTTGCTGGATGCAATGTGCGATATACGTCTAGCCAGCCCACGCGTTCAAATAAATCGCCCATCCAAGCACGCTCTTCTGGCAAAAAGCCTGAGTTTTTACGGTTACCTTTAAAGTTTTTAAGGTCAATTTCTTGATGCGCTATGTTTATATCACCGCAAATGACTACGTCGCGACCGTTTTTGGCGAGCGCCTCCAAATGCGGCATGATGCGCGCCAGCACGCTAAACTTAAAGGCTTGGCGCTCTTCACCGCTTGATCCGCTGGGTAAATACAATGAAACGATGCTTAAGCTTTTTCCATTTAAATCATCAAATTGAGCCTCTATGTAGCGACCCTCGCTATCAATGTCCGCCATTCCGAGTCCTTCAATCACCTTGTCTGGCTTAACCTTACTGTAAATGGCCACGCCACTATAGCCTTTTTTTTCAGCGTAATGAAAATAGCCAAAATAGCCCGCAGGTGTAAGCATTCCCGACGTTAAATCAGCCGCCTGTGCTTTCAATTCTTGCACACAAATCACATCTGCGTTTTGCTTTTGCAGCCAAGCAAAAAAGCCCTTGTTGGCCGCAGAACGTATTCCGTTCAAATTCGCAGTTATAATGCGCATATTACCTTTCAATTTATTTGTTATGTCACCAGTTAAACAAGCGCTTAGCCAAGAGTTTATCGCATTTTCTGTTCAAAAACAGGTGCTAAAATTTGGAGAATTTAAAACCAAAGCAGGTCGCCTAAGCCCATATTTCTTTAATGCTGGCCTGTTTAACGATGGCGAAAGCTTATTAAAATTAGGCGAATTTTACGCTGAAAGTATCAAAAAATCAGGTATTAAATTCGATATGCTGTTTGGCCCCGCCTACAAAGGCATTACTTTGGTAGCGAGTATTGCCATTGCGCTTGCCAAAAATGGTCACAATGTATCCTACGCTTATAATCGTAAAGAGGCCAAAGACCATGGCGAGGGCGGCGTAATTGTGGGTGCGCCACTACAAGGCCGAGTGCTTATCATTGACGATGTTATTTCGGCAGGAACATCCGTGCGCGAATCGATTGAGCTAATCGCGCAGCATGGCGCTAAAGCTTGCGGCGTGGCCATTGCGCTAGATCGCCAAGAAAAAGGTTTGGGCGAACTCTCAGCTGTGCAAGGAGTGCAATCCACCCATCAATTACCTGTATGCGCCATTGCCAATTTAAGCGATTTGCTAGAATTTGTTGCAAATCAACAAGATATGGCACAACACTTGCTTAAAATCCAGCTGTATCGCCAGCTGTATGGCGTAAAATTAATCTGATAGCATAGTTTGGATGACTAGTTTACATGCAAAAAATTATCTCTATTTTAGCAACAATTATATTGGTTTTATCTGGTACTGCTTACGCTAATGGCACAAAAATCGTCAAATGGGTTGATAGCAGCGGTGTAACACATTATGGTGACAAACTGCCTGCGCAAGAGGCTGGGCGTAGCAATGTTGAAATGAATAACCAAGGCATGGTGGTTAAGCTGAATGTGCTTAGCAATAAGAAAAACGAGGTGATGGATCAACAAAAATTAGAGCAACAACGCAAAGATAAAATTCTGCTGGCTTCGTACACCAAACCAGAAGAAATTGATCTAGCACGTGATCGTAACTTGCAATTAGATCAAGCTGCCTTACAAGCACTTACGCAACAAAAAATAAACGTTACCACTAGAACTACCCGTAACAGTAAAACTGCGGAGGGTTTTCGCGCGCGTAAAAAACCATTACCTGCGTATTTAAGTGAAGAGATAAAGCTATCAAAAACAGAATCTGACAACATTAACATACAGTTGACGCAACGTAAATTAAGCATGGAAGCCACAAGTAAGCACTATGCGGAAGAAAAAGTGAGGTTTATTGCGCTTAAGTATCCTGACGGAATACCTGCTACTGTCACAGATTCAACCGCATACCTTGCCGAGACTTCTAAAACTCAAGCAGCGCCAGCTGCAATTAGCGAGGCGATAAAGACCAGCGCTGCTACTACTACAAAACCTGTCACAAAAACCACACCTTCAAAACCAAAATAGTGAGTTTTCAGAATCTAGAAATAGGTTCAGCTAATCAGTTTTTTCTTTAAAATTTCATTCACTTGTGCAGGGTTAGCCTTGCCCTTGCTGGCTTTCATGGCATGTCCTACCAGCGCGTTAAAGGCTTTTTCTTTACCTGCTTTAAATTCTTCTACCATGCCAGGGTTGCCATTTAAAACCTCGTCAACAATCGCTTCAATCGCGCCGCTGTCTGATTCTTGTTTTAAGCCTTTGGCGGCAATAATTGCATCCACTTCGCCCTCATTTGCCCACATTGCTTCAAACACTTGCTTGGCAGCGTTGTTAGAAATGGTGTTATCGGCGATGCGCTTAAGCAGTTGCGCCAACTGCGCCGCGTTAACAGGTGAGGCGTTAATTGCCTTTTCTTCGGCGTTTAATTTGGCCGAAACTGCGCCCATTACCCAATTTGCAGCTAACTTAGCAAACGCATGCATTCCCTCTCCCGCAGGCGGGGGAGGGTTAGGGAGTGGGGCACTTTTTAAAACATCCACAAAATAGTTCGCCACATCACGACTAGAAGTCAAAGCGGCAGCATCATAGCTAGTTAGTCCATACTCCGCTTCAAATCTAGCTTTCATCGCTTCTGGCAGCTCTGGCATGGTGGCTTGTACACGCGCTTTATCGGCTGCGGTCACCTCTAGCGGCAACAAATCTGGATCGGGGAAGTAGCGATAATCGTTGGCTTCTTCTTTGCTTCGCATCGATTTTGTTTCGCCAGTATCTGGGTTAAATAAAACCGTCGCTTGATGAATTTTGCCGCCGTCCTCCAAGGTTTCAATCTGCCAGCGCGTTTCGTATTCAATGGCCTGCGTCATAAATTTAAACGAGTTTAAGTTTTTAATTTCGCGCCGTGTGCCTAACTTTTCGCTGCCTTTTGGGCGCACGGAAACGTTGACATCACACCTA
>JANMOP010000001.1:0-4252 GCA_031369365.1 Methylotenera sp. | reverse complement strand
GTGTTGCGTGGTGAAAGCACGCTCTACGTGCCGATTAAAGTAACGAAATAACTAATTTGGCTATGCAAAAGCCCGCCCAAATTTTAACTGGGGCGGGCTTTTTGTTTTATCCAATACAATTAGTCAGTACAATTACACGGTTTATCAATTACACGGTTAATCAAATACAAATAATCAAGTAATTACAAATTAATCAAGCATTTGTAGTAAAATCATGCCATTGTAAAAAGCGCGTCTGTTGCGCTTTTTATTATTTAAAAAGCTTCAATTATTTATAAAGCTTTACTTTATTAAATTGCATAGTATTAAATTGCATAGTTTAAAAATTGGTTTGTATAGCATAAAAGTAGAACATGAAAAACATCCGTAACTTCTCCATCATCGCACATATTGACCACGGTAAATCGACGCTGGCTGACCGCATTATTCATCTCTGTGGCGGCTTGGAAGATCGCGAAATGGAAGCACAAGTGCTTGATTCTATGGATATTGAGCGTGAGCGCGGCATTACCATTAAGGCGCAAACAGCGGCGCTGCATTACAAAGCGGATGACGGCCAAACTTATCAGCTTAACCTGATTGATACGCCAGGCCATGTGGATTTTAGCTACGAAGTTTCGCGTAGCCTATCTGCTTGCGAAGGCGCGTTGCTGGTGGTAGACGCCAGCCAAGGCGTTGAAGCGCAAAGTGTGGCCAATTGCTATACCGCGCTGGATCTGGGCGTGGAAGTGACGGCTGTGCTGAATAAAATTGATTTGCCCAGCGCCGATCCAGAACGTGTGAAGCAAGAAATTGAAGATGTGATTGGCGTGGATGCGAGTGACGCAGTGCTATGTTCGGCCAAAACTGGTTTGGGTGTGCGTGATGTTTTAGAGGCGGTGATTAAAAAAGTTCCGCCGCCCAAAGGCAATGTGGATGCGCCTCTCAAGGCATTGGTGATTGATGCTTGGTTTGATAATTACGTTGGTGTGGTGATGTTGGTGCGCGTCATTGATGGTGTGTTAAAGCCAAAAGAAAAAATTCGCCTCATGGCCACAGGCGCGCAACATTTGTGCGAGCAAGTGGGTGTGTTTACCCCAAAATCGCTGCAAAAAACTTCACTCTCTGCGGGCGAAGTGGGCTTTATTATTGCAGGCATTAAATCACTAGAAGATGCTAAAGTTGGCGATACGGTGACGCATGTTGACCGCCAAGCCGCAGAGCCGCTAGCAGGCTTTAAAGAGGTGCAGCCGCAGGTGTTTGCTGGGCTGTATCCAGTGGAATCTAACCAGTTTGAAGCCTTGCGAACTGCACTGGAAAAACTGAGTTTGAACGACGCAAGTTTGCAATTTGAACCTGAAAATTCGACTGCCTTAGGTTTTGGTTTTAGATGCGGCTTTTTAGGCTTGTTGCACATGGAAATTGTGCAAGAGCGCTTAGAGCGCGAATATGACATGGATTTGATTACCACCGCGCCCACCGTGGTGTACGAGCTATTGCTGAAAGACGGCACGGTACAACAAATCGAAAACCCCTCACGTTTACCAGATACCTCCCGCATCGAAGAGATTCGTGAGCCTGTGATTAACGTACATTTGCTGATGCCTCAAGATTACGTAGGGCCAGTGATGACCTTGTGTAACGGTAAGCGTGGTATTCAAAAAAACATGCAATACCTAGGCAGGCAGGTGATGCTGAGTTATGAAATGCCATTAAATGAAGTGGTGTTAGATTTTTTTGATAAGCTAAAATCAGTCTCGCGCGGTTACGCCAGCATGGATTACGAATTTTTAGAGTTTCGCGCCGCAGATTTGGTAAAGCTTGATATTATGGTTAACGGTGAGCGCGTTGATGCGCTAAGTTTAATTGTGCATCGCGCCAATAGTCGTTACCGTGGTGGCCAAGTGGCAGAAAAAATGCGCGAGTTAATACCACGACAAATGTTTGATGTGGCGATTCAAGCCAGTATTGGCGCCACTATTATCGCGCGCGAAACGGTGAAAGCCATGCGTAAAAACGTGATTGCAAAATGCTATGGCGGTGACGTTTCGCGTAAACGCAAATTGCTAGATAAGCAAAAAGAAGGCAAAAAACGCATGAAGCAAGTGGGTAATGTGGAAATTCCGCAAGAAGCGTTTTTGGCCATACTTAGAGTTGAAGATAAATAGAGTAGAGGATAAGTAATGTATTTTGCGTTATTCATGGTGGTTATTTTACTCATCACAGGCCTGATTTGGCTGTTGGATATTGCAGTGTTGCGTAAAAAGAGGCCTGTAGGCATTGCGGAGCCTTGGTATGTGGAATACGCCAAAAGTTTTTTCCCAGTGATTTTGTTGGTGTTTACACTACGCTCGTTTTTAGTTGAGCCGTTTAAAATTCCATCTGGCTCAATGATGCCGACGCTACTAGCAGGTGATTATATTTTGGTCAATAAATTTACTTATGGACTACGCGTACCCATTTTAAACCATACTTTTTTTGAGATGAGCCAACCAAAGCGTGGCGATGTGTTTGTTTTTCATTATCCGCCTGACCCAACGATTGATTATATTAAACGTGTGGTGGGCTTGCCTGGCGACAAAATTCAATATCAAGATAAGCGTCTGATTATTAATGGAAAAGTATTGGATGTAAAATTTGAAGATAACTACGAATATGAAATGCAAGGCGCTAACATCATTAGCGCACGCCGCTCATTAGAGCAATTGGGTGATATACAGCACGACATTTTAGTGCATGATATTCCAAATCAATACAACACCGATGCGCCTGGTGCTAAACTACAAGAAGGCGAAACGATTACTGTGCCAGAAGGCCATTACTTTGCGATGGGCGATAATCGTGACAACAGCGCCGATAGTCGTGTATGGGGCTTTGTACCCGAGCATAACTTGGTCGGAAAAGCATTTTTTATCTGGATGAATTTTAATCAATTCAGCAGAATTGGCAATGCAATCAAATAATTTAGTTGTATGTAATGCAACCATAGGAGCGAAAAAAATGCAAAATGCAATAAATACTAAGCAATCGGGTATGACGTTTATTGGCATGGTATTAGTGATAGCGGTAATTATTGCTATAGCGGTAATTGGCATCAAAGTAACACCCGCATACATTGAGTTTTCTAGCGTAAAAAATGCCATTAAATATATTGCAAAAGATGCTACATTTGCCACCATGAGTAAAAAAGAAATCGCTAGCGCTTTTGATAAGTCGGCCTCTACAGGCTATATAACGGTAATAAAAGGCTCAGATTTAATCATAGAAAAAACCGAAACTGGCAACGTAGTCACCGCCGAATATCAAGTCACTATTCCAATTGTGGCCAATGCCAGTGTGTTGCTAGACTTTAATGCCACTAGCGCAAAATAAGCAACAGGTAATATGTCTTTAGATAGTCTAGTCAAACATATTGATTATCCATTTATCAATGCTGCCTTGCTTATGCAGGCACTCACCCATCGCAGCTTTAGTGGTAATAACAACGAGCGGCTAGAGTTTTTAGGCGATGGCGCGCTTAATTTTATTATCGCCAATCAGCTGTATCAGCGCTTCCCCAAGCTACCAGAAGGTGATTTAAGTCGCTTGCGCGCGCAGCTTGTTAAAGAGGCTACGCTAGCAGACATCGCATTTAGTTTAAACATTGGTGATGCGCTAAAATTGGGGGAGGGCGAGCTTAAAAGCGCAGGCTGGAGAAGACCCTCAATTTTAGCAGATGCCCTGGAAGCCATTATTGGTGCGGTGTATGTGGATGGCGGTTATCATGCGGCAGAAGCTTTGGTACTGAAACTATTTGCAGAAAAGTTGGCTATTATCGATCCAAAAATGATTGATAAAGATGCAAAATCTCAGTTACAAGAGTACTTGCAAGGCAAAAAAATTGAATTGCCTGATTACAAGGTGGTCTCAGTAGAGGGTGAAGCGCACGCGCAAACCTTCAAAATGGAATGCGTGATTGAAAAATTGCATATTACAACCGTTGGTGAAGGCACAAGTCGCCGTATTGCCGAACAACAGGCTGCACAATTGGCACTGGAAGCCATCAAATAATGACCAAAAAAACAAGTGAAAATATGAGTGAAAATATTGAAGCGTTTAGATGCGGCACAGTCGCCATTGTGGGTCGCCCCAACGTAGGTAAATCAACACTGCTCAACCATATTTTGGGCATGAAGTTAGCCATTACATCGCGCAAAGCCCAGACTACGCGCCATCGTTTGCTTGGCATTCACACAACTAGCGACACGCAGTTTATCTTTGTAGATACGCCAGG
>JANMOP010000091.1:0-33073 GCA_031369365.1 Methylotenera sp. | reverse complement strand
GAAATTGTTTTTGAGGGCGTAGGTAATTTTCATATCTCGTGCAGTATTCGCGCAATAGTCCAAATCGCATTCTGGGTCTTGGTTGAAAATGTTAATGGTGGGCGGTGAAACTTGGTTGTAGATGGAAAGCACAGTAAATACTGATTCTAAGCCGCCTGCGCCGCCTAGCAAGTGGCCTGTCATCGACTTTGTCGAGTTGACGACCAGTTTGTATGCATAATCGCCGAAAGCTGCTTTAATCGCGTTAGTTTCGTTGGCATCGCCTAATGGCGTTGATGTGCCGTGTGCGTTCATAAACTGTACATCGGTTGGATTGATGCCTGCGTTGTTAAGCGCATTGACCATGCTTCTGCGCGGGCCATCCATATTCGGCGCGGTCATGTGGTAGGCATCGGCGCTCATGCCGTAACCGCTAAGCTCTGCGTAAATACGTGCGCCACGGGCTTTGGCGTGTTCGTATTCTTCTAGCACCATCACGCCTGCGCCCTCGCCTATTACAAAGCCATCGCGGTCTTTATCCCACGGGCGGCTGGCGGTTGCGGGGTCGTCGTTGCGGTTAGATAATGCACGTGCTGAGGCAAAACCACCCACAGAAAGCTCGGTAATCGCTGCTTCTGCGCCGCCAGCAATCATCACATCCGCATCGCCATATTCAATCATGCGTGCGGCGTCGCCAATGGAGTGCGTGCCTGTGGTACACGCAGTGACAATCGCCACATTAGGGCCTTTTAAGCCAAACATAATGCTTAAATTGCCAGAAATCATATTAATAATGGTGCCAGGGATGAAAAATGGCGAGATTTTGCGCGGGCCGCCTTCATCGTAATTGTCGTTGGTGGCTTCGATTAAGCCCAAACCACCAATGCCCGAGCCAATAGATACACCAATACGTTCGGCGTTTTGTTCAGTTACTTCGATTCCAGAATCTTTAAATGCCTCAATGCCAGCCACCAAGCCGTATTGAATGAAAGTATCCATGCGACGCGCGTCTTTAGCAGGCAGATAATCCTCAACGTTAAAGTTGCTTACTTCACCCGCAATTTGCGAGTTGAAGGCTGAGGGATCAAACTTGGTAATCCGCGTAATACCAGATTGCCCTTTAATTAGGTTGCCCCAAGCGTTTTGCGTGCCAATGCCCACAGGAGAAACCACGCCCAAGCCTGTAATGACTACTCTACGTTTTGACATAAGTGTTTCTTACATTACAAGTGAAATCAGCCCTCGGTGGAGGGCTGATATGTGGATTTATTTGAGGTTGGTATTGACGTAATCAATCGCCAGTTGAACCGTTGTTATTTTTTCTGCTTCCTCATCAGGAATTTCACAGTCAAACTCTTCTTCTAGCGCCATCACTAACTCAACTGTGTCGAGTGAGTCAGCACCTAAATCATCTACAAATGATGATGCATTTTTTACATCAGCCTCATTTGCACCTAATTGTTCAGCAACAATTTTTTTAACGCGTTGTTCGATGTCAGACATCTATTTACCCCTTTGATTGAAAATTAGCGACTTATATCAGTAAAGTCAAGCTAAGTGCGTATTCTAAACAAAACTCTGCCAGAATACAAAAGTTGTTACGAAAATATTTAATAAAATTTAAAATAACTTAAGCAGAGTACATACCACCATTCACATGAAGGGTCTCGCCCGTAATATACGCAGCGTTTGGAGAAGCTAAAAATGCCACAGTAGCGGCGATTTCATTCACCTTACCTAAACGTCCTAATGGGACGCGCTCTAACATTTTAGTTTTAATGGCTTCTGGCAGTTCGGCGGTCATATCGGTTTCAATAAAACCAGGTGCAACGCAATTGACGGTAATATTGCGGCTACCCACCTCGGCTGCGAGTGATTTGGTAAAACCCGTCATGCCAGCCTTGGCAGCCGCGTAATTGGTTTGGCCAGCATTGCCCATGTGACCTACCACGCTAGAAATGCTGATAATGCGGCCTGCGCGCGCCTTCATCATTGGGCGCAGCACGGCTTGGCTCATACGATACACTGACGTTAAATTAGTTGAAATCACCGCATCCCAATCTTCCGTTTTCATGCGCATCAGCAAAGTGTCGCGTGTAATGCCCGCATTATTCACCAATATAGAAACGTCGCCGAATTTGCTGGCGATTTCCGCTAAAACCGCTTCAATCTGCGCGCCATCATTCACATCAAGCGCGATGCCCATGCCTTTAATGCCCGCTGCTTTCAGCGCTACGTTGATATTTTCTGCGCCACCTGCGCTAGTAGCCGTGCCAATCACGGTTGCACCCTGCTTGCCTAATTCTTGCGCGATTGCTGCACCAATACCACGGCTTGCGCCAGTGACTAAAGCAATTTTATTATCTAAATTTGACATGAGATAAACCTTTTATCTAATTGATTGTTATGGGATTAATAAAAGAATAAATAGCATCCTTGCTCACTAAAGCGCTGCATGGCAACTCTGCAACAATGCGTTTTGTTAAACCTGTAAGCACCTTGCCAGGGCCGCATTCTGCGCTATGGGTGATACCTTGGGCGTAAACTGCTTGCACGGTTTCTACCCAGCGAACGGGTGAATACAATTGGCGCACTAATGCGCCTTTTATTTTTTCAGCCTCATTATAAGAAACCACATCCGCGTTATGAATCACAGGGATTTGCGGCGTGTTAATTGTCACATTTTTTAAATATTCTGCCAGTTTTAATGCCGCTGGGTGCATTAGCGCACAATGTGATGGTACGCTAACAGGCAATGGCAATGCGCGTTTCGCGCCTTTTGTCTTGGCGATTTCCATGCCGCGCTCAACCGCCGCTTTATTACCTGCAATGACCACTTGGCCAGGCGAATTAAAATTTACTGCCTCGCATACTTCACCTTGCGCGGCCTCTAAGCATACTGCGCGCACTGCATCGTCATCCAAACCAAGAATCGCCGCCATCGCCCCCACGCCTTCTGGCACGACGCTCTGCATGGCTTCAGCACGAAATTTCACCAGCGGCAAAGCATCAGCAAAACTAAGCGCATTTGAGGCGACTAAAGCTGTATATTCACCTAGGCTATGACCCGCATGGATATTGGCTTGCAGGCCACCTGCTTGAATATATGCTTGGTAAGTTGCAACACCTGCAATCAGCATTATTGGCTGCGTGTGTTGTGTTTGATTCAACAACTCATTCGGCTCTGTCGCCATTGCCCAAAAGTCTGTTTTTAAAATATCAGAAGCTTCGATAAATGTTTGTTTAATAACAGGATTATCACCGAAACCAGCCATCATACCAACGGATTGTGAGCCTTGCCCTGGAAAAAAAAATGCAGTTTTATTCATAATAATTTCAATGTTTATTTAGTTGAATCATTTTAAAAAGCTTCTGCCACAGAGGTCACAGAGTTCACAGAGTTCACAGAGTTCACAGAGTTCACAGAGTTCACAGAGAAAAACTTATAGTACAAAACTCAAAAAGATAATCTGAATTATAGGGTTTTCTATGTGAACTCTGTGACCTCTGTGGCTAAAATTTAATACCTAATCAGCGCACTACCCCAAGTAAAGCCGCCGCCAAAGGCTTCCATCAGTATCATATCACCACGTTTAATGCGGCCATCGCGCACGGCAACATCTAGCGCCAGCGGAATTGAGGCGGCTGAAGTATTACCGTGTTTATCGACCGTAACCACCACTTTATCCATCGGCATGTCGAGTTTTTTAGCGGTGGCTTGTAAAATACGAATATTGGCTTGATGCGGCACCAGCCAATCAATGTCACTCTTTTGCATGTTATTCGCAGCCAGCGTTTCATCGACAATTTGATCCAGCGTATTCACCGCCATTTTAAACACGGCGTTGCCTTCCATATGCACCGTATCTGGCGTGCCATCATGCTTGCGTGGCACATGCAGCATTTTTTCATAATTACCATCAGCATGTAAGTGCGTAGAAATAATGCCTTGCTTTTCGTTATCAGTGCTCTGAGAGGCTTGTAGAATAACCGCGCCAGCGCCATCGCCCCACAAAATGCAATTGCCTCTATCGGTATAATCGGTAATGCGCGAGAAAATTTCAGCGCCTATCACCAACGCGCATTTTGTGCTGCCTGCTTTGATAAAGTTATCTGCCGTGGCAAGCGCATAGATAAAGCCGCTGCACACAGCTTGTAGGTCGAAGGCTGGGCAGCCTGCTAACCCTAATTTGCGTTGCACCATGGTCGCAACACTAGGGAAGATCTTGTCTGGCGTAGTCGTTGCAATAATAATCAAATCGATTTGATTAGCATCAATACCTGCGCTGGCAATGGCGTTTTTAGCCGCTTCTAGCGCTAAATCGCTGGTGTGCTCACTTTTAGCTGCAATATGTCGCTCACGTATGCCCGTGCGCGAAAAAATCCATTCGTCGGTGGTGTCGATCATTTTTTCTAAATCGGCATTGCTGAGGATTTTTTTTGGTAAATAACTACCCGTGCCTGCAATTTTTGAGGTTATTTTACGATCGCTCGTTGCACTGCTCATTGTGCTATGCCTTCTACCGTCGCATGAGAGCGCGGCTTAATATGTTCAATTTCTAATTGTTGCGTAATACGATGCAACACACCGCTGCGCGCCTCTTCTATCGCCACATGCACGGCATGATAAAAGCCTACACTATCTGCCCCGCCGTGACTTTTAACCACAATACCACGCAAGCCTAAAAAGCTGGCACCATTGTAACGACGCGGGTCTAAGCGTTTTTTAAAAGCTTTTAAAACAGGCATCGCACCTAAAGCCATTATTTTGGTCAGCCAATTTTTTTTGAATTCTTGCGTTAAAAATTTGCCCATCATGTGCGCTAAACCTTCGGTGGTTTTAAGCGAGACATTACCCACAAAACCGTCGCACACTACTAAATCGGTCGTGCCTTTAAAAATATCGTCGCCTTCCACATTGCCATAAAAGTTTAAATGGCTGGCGCGTAATAATTCTGCGGCTTGTTTCACTACTTCATTGCCTTTAATGTCTTCTGAACCTATATTTAATAGGCCTACTGTAGGGTTGGGTTTATGCTCAACACAACTCACCAACATCGCGCCCATCACCGCAAATTGCAGCAAATGTTCTGCGGTGCAATCGGCATTTGCACCTAAATCTAACATATAAGTATTGCCTTTTTCCGAAGGCAAGGCTGATGCAATGGCAGGCCGATCAATGCCTGGCAGCATTTTTAGCACGAAACGCGCAGTGGCCATTAGTGCGCCTGTGTTACCCGCACTTACACAAGCATTGGCTTCGCCCGATTTCACCAAGTTAATGGCCACGCGCATGGAGGAATCTTTTTTGTTTTTAAGCGCAGATTGTGGCGATTCGTCCATCAACACCACTTCAGTAGCCTTATGTATGCGCAAGCGTGGACTGGTGCTGGCTTTATGTGCCTTAAGCTCGGCTAGAATCACATCTTCGAGGCCCACCAACACAATGTTAAGCTGATTATCTTCTTTTAGTGCAGCAAGCGCGGCAGGAACGGTCACGTGCGGACCGTGATCGCCACCCATCGCGTCAATTGCAATTGTAATATCCTTCATAATCTACCCATCAGCTTATTATGAAGTGATGACGAAATAAAAGTCAACGCCAAATCATCTAACATCATATCCAGCCCTTTAGATTTACAAGCGCCAGATGTGCAAACGCCGCGCTTTGCTTGGCGCGGCGAATTGATTAACACTTTAAAAAGAGCCAATAGTTTTAAAATATTAATCGTTTTTTGTAGCTATAACTTTACGACCACGGTAATAACCGCTTGGGCTAATGTGATGACGTAAATGTGTTTCGCCTGTTGTAGGCTCCACGGCTAAAGGTGGGTTTACTAAAAAGTCATGCGAGCGATGCATACCGCGTTTAGAAGGTGACTTTTTATTTTGCTGAACTGCCATGTTGATGCTCCGTTAAAACTGTTAAGTTAGTGCGCTAAATAGCTAATCCATAATGATAATCTATTTTGTGCCAGTATGTAAATGAAAACACACAATATTGTGTACTCTGGTAGCTAATATTAAGCCTTTAAACTTCCCAATCTTCAATTGCTAAGCCTAGCACGCGCTTAAACTCTGCTACATTGTGGGTAACAAGCGTTGTTTTATTGGCGCGCGCGATAGCGGCTATCATCAAATTATTCGCGCCAATCAAATTGCCTTGCACAGTAAGCTCGGCGCGGATTTGCGCGTGATGTTCAGCCGCATTGTCGTCAAACTCAAAGCTGTGTAATGGCGCAAATAGCTTTTGTAATAATTGTAAGTTATTTTCTTTTTGTTCACTACACAACGCGCCAAACAAAAGTTCTGCATTAACCACGCTGCATAAGGCAATATTGGCAGGGCTAAACTGTGCAAAATTGTTACGAATGGTAAGATTTTTACGCTGCCACAATTGAATGCAGGCATTGGTGTCTAGCAAATAAATCAATTTAACGATGCTCTAGTTTCTAGCGCTAATTCAGCGGGTCTTGTTTGCGGTTCGCCCGCCCAAGCATCAAATAAATCAAAATAACCATCTGGCCATTGATTTTGTGCGCTGGTTTCGCGCTTTACCACTAAGGCCAAATATTGCGAAAGCGGCAAATTAGCCTGCTTGGCCTTAATGCGTATTTGCGCCTCTGTGTCATCTGGCACGTAAAAATGTAATTGAGACACAATCTATCTCCTCCATGTATGTGCCATATGTGGAATGTAGGCGTAATAAATGGTAGAAATGTCAATATTACGTATCAATCTATTTTAATACTATCAATGGCTTGCATTAACTCATACGTATTTGTAAGTGCACCAATAACCTTTTGGTAGTGCACAATATCTTCATGATTTAAAGCCCGGCCTTTGCGGTCTTTCAACCATTTTTGTGCAGGTTGATAGCCGCCAATATAAAAATTCCAAGCCAGTTCTGGCACGTTTTCAAAATATTGCGTTTCGTTAATATAAACCTTGCCAGCTTCAAACTTCAGCTTGCTAATCACATTATTTCCGCTAATTGGGTAGTTAATAGGTGTGCCCTGCAGACCAATATCCATGCGGGTTGCAGGGCATGCCTCCAAAAGATGTGTTTGACGTAACTCACCACCCAAAGCCACCAATTGCCAAAAGGTTGTGGAATTTTTTGGGTAAGGCACGCGCGGAAAATCGATTTTTAAAAATTCTTTATAAGTTTCGCGGTAGCTTGGGCTGTGTAATACGGCGTAAATGTAATCAAGTAAATCGATTGGGGCGAAAGACACTACCCCGTCTTTGCTTCGCAAATCCACCCCTTCATTTTGAAGGGGAATAAAGTCAGCGGACAACGAACTATTCCCCTTCTTTAGAAGGGGTGCCGAAGGCGGGGTAGTTGTATTTTGTTTCACTAGCTCAATTACACCAGCCAGATTTTTCTTAACTTCAATATCCTGCACATGTAAAACATTCAAACCAAGTTCTTTTAAAAATAAATCTCGCGCCGCATCGTACTCCTGCTTATCGTCATGCGAGCTGCCGTCAACCTCAACTATCAGCGCGTACTCATGGCAATAAAAATCAACAATGTAATTGCCAATCACACGTTGCCTGTCAAAATCCAAGCCGTCAAGTTGCTTATTTTTAACTGCATTCCAAAACAGCACCTCACTTAAATTGCCTGTTTTACGTAGTTCTCTGGCTTTTTCTTTTAGGGCTGGGTTATAGGGTAAGTCGTTCAACTTTGCTACTACCCCGTCTTTGCTACGCAAATCCACCCCTTCATTTTGAAGGGGAATATTCGCAGCTGTTAATTCCCCTTCCGTGGAAGGGGTGGCACGAAGTGACGGGGTAGCTGCTTTTTCTGCGGTAAATGTAAGCCCTAAACCTTGTGCGATAGTTTCCACAATCTGCATATTGAGGTTGGGTGTACGTTTTAATTCCCCTTCAGCAGAAGGGGTGGCAGACCCAAAAAGATCTGACGGGTTAGTGGCGAGTAAATCGGTGGAATCGGGATAGGTGTAAAGCGGGAATGCTGAACATCTATCAAGCAATGACACTGTGTCTTTAATAACCAAATCTTTAGTAATTAAGAAAGTGCCTTGTTCCATATTTCTAGATTGCCGCAGACACACAAAAGCAAAGTTGTCCCCTGCTAATAAATGACGCATCACATTTTGCCGACCAAAATCAATCAAATTAGCATCGTAATAAATAGCTTGATTATCAAAAGGCCTATAAGTTACTGTTTTTATTAAATTAGCATCAAATTCTTTGTTTTTTCTAGCTACATTCAAACTCCAGTCACGGTTATCTTTTAAATCCATTTCATTTCTAACTGCGTCATTGGTCAGCGACAAATCATAAAAGCGCTGTATGCGTTTACTGAGTTTTTCTTTATGAATATCAATTACAAAATCATCTCGATGCGTACTTATACCGCTTGAATTAACTGGAAATAAATCATTGATTGAAAAGCCTTGCACATAAATCTGCTCAACCACCGCATTTTTTTGAATAAACAAATACTCAGGTGCTTTGTAGGCAATTTCTTGCCATGGCAAACTGTTAAAACCACCTGCATTCAAAGCCTCATACTTCGCCTCACGCTTGCCATATAGGCTGTGGTGAAAGACTTTCGCTAATCTCTTGCCACTTGCAACTACCCCGTCGCTACGCGCCACCCCTTCATTTTGAAGGGGAATAAATTCAGCGGACAATTCCCCTTCTTTAGAAGGGGTGGATTTGCGAAGCAAAGACGGGGTAGTGGTTTTCACAAACAAATTAATGCTAACGCCTTGCATAATGTCAAACACATTTTCATCTTTGCTACCATCTGGCGCAGTTTCTTTCTTTTTGGCGTTGCCGTGAAGGTCTAAAATATAAATCTCATCAAAACTCTCTAGCAAATTTTTACGCATTTGACGGTGAATCAGACCATCAATAAAGCTATTGTTGCTGATATAAGCCAGCACGCCTTCGCCATTTTTATCAATAAAGTGTTGCCCAAAGCGAATAAACTTGATGTAGTCATCTGAAAGCGGTTGAATATTGCGTTCGTTTAAATCCTTTTTGTAATCTTTGAGTAAATCTTGTATCCATTTGCTTTTGTTGCTGCTGCTAACGGAATAAGGCGGATTACCCATCACCACCATCACTGGCGCATCGCGTTTAATGCGGTTGGCTTCGTTCGCTTCTGCACTTAAATAATTAAATAGCGGCAAATCGGGCGCGTCGTCGTTCTCTAGGCTATTGGTGAGGTAAATACGTAAGCGGTCTGCGGCGCTATCATTCACGTAGCCTGTTTCGGTTAGCAGCATATCAATTTTTAAATGCGCCATAGCGTAACTAGTCATGAGTAGCTCAAAGCCGTTAAGACGCGGGATTAAATGCTCTTTAACATATTGTGGCCACATGCCTTGCATGGTGGAAAATTGATTAGCGTAAATATGGCGCACGGTTTGCGCTAAAAACGTACCTGTGCCTGTGGCTGGGTCTAGTATTTGTACTTTATGGATTTCTTTTTCTAGCGTAACTGTTTCGCCTTTTTTGCCTGCGCCTTTTACATTAACTTTGATTTTGGTTTTACTGGTATCGCCCAAACCTTGTGGCAGGTTAAATTTGGTTTTGAGTATGTCATCTACCGCTCGCACAATAAAATTAACTACGGGTTCTGGCGTGTACCAAACACCGCGTGCTTTGCGCAATTTTGGGTCGTACGCGGCTAAGAATGTTTCATAAAAATGCACCACTGGGTCTTGCTGGCGGGTGGCGCGACCAAAGTTTTGCATAATGCTGGCGACATCGGTCGCTAAAAATATTTGCACCAATTCTTCCACAATCCACAGCAGGCGCTTACCATCAGTATCGTCTAAGTTGTAACCAGCCACGGTGCGGAACAGCTGCCGCAAAAACGGGTTGCTTTGAGGGATTAACCTTGCCGCTTCTTCGCGACTAAAATTTTGTAAAGTTGGGTCGTGGTAACGCGCTGCAAACATGCCATAAGCAATGGTTTGCGCGTAAATATCAGCAAAGGCTTCGTTGCTAATATCGTGTATGAGTACGGTTTTGAACGCTTCATACTGGTTTTTAAGCTCGCTTTGTGTTTTGTTTGCATCGTCTTCATCTAGCGCTTTGTGTATTACATCGGCCATCAGCTTGGCTTTGGCGGCCATCATCTGCGCAAGTTTTACGGGCGATTTAATGCTGGTTGTATACGTAATCGCAAAGTTTTGAATTAGATTTGTAAATGCATCAAAATTTTGTGGGTTGGCAAATACTTTGCCATTTGAAACTTCGCCAATAAAACAACTTGTTACAAGCTGACCTTGTTTGTAAAAGTGAAACTGCAAGTAATCGGTAATTATCAGGTTATCTAGCGCTGCTTTGTACCGATCAAACTGCTCTTGATGAATTTTTGCGCCAAGCTCTACACCTACATCTTTGGCCTCTATATAGCCTGCAGGAATGTCTTTGCGGCTGAGAATGTAATCGGGCGCGCCGCAATCAATGCGTTTGGGTTCGTTGGTAATATCAACATCTGGTAGCAAACTTTGAAGTAATTGTTGCAAATCGCCACGATAGCTGTGTTCGGTGGCGTTGCCTTTGGCAAACAGACTGCTTACATTGGTAATGTATTGTTGAATGTTCATACGCGCGTTTTATTATTGATTAGTAAGCAGATAATGTAAGGTTTATGTTTTCTTGTCCATTACTTAATCAACCCTTTTAACATCGCAAATGGGTTGGGTTTTTCGCCGCTTTGCATGCTTTGTTTGCTGCAATCGTGGTCGTGCATGGGCGCGATTGGCATGGCGAGTAGCAATTCGTCTTCTATCAACACTTGCAGATTCATCTCGGGGGCGGCTTCTAGCCAATCGGTGTCGTCGTTTTCGTCGACTTCTGAGGGTAACGCATTGCAAATAATGTAATTAAAATCCAAGTTTATATTCACCAGCATTTCGTCCAAACAACGTTGGCATATCACTGGTAACTTTGCTTCAATGTGTAGATGCAGGCTGGGGTTGCGTAATTGCCTAGCAGTGCTTGTTAGTTTAAAGCTGATAGGCGCGCCTTTGCTGCTTGGCGCAAGGATTTCGGCCAATCTTTCACATTTTAAAGCATCAATTTCGCCAGTGAGTGTTTGCTGGGTTTGTGCGAATTCTAAATTATTAATGATTAAGTCGTTCATTGTTAAAGGTTTCATCATAAAGGTTTAAAGTTTGCTTAAGTTTTTAGCGCTGTGCATATTTTGCAGGCCGCGCCAGCGTGTTACAATTAGCAGGTTTGATAGTCATTTTTTGACGTTCATTTTTTATAAGTCTCAATATTAGGGCAACAGCGTGTTCAAAAAAATTCTAGTCGCTAATCGGGGTGAAATTGCAGTACGTATTGTACGCGCTTGCTCTGAAATGGGCATTAAATCTGTGGCGGTTTATGCCGATGCAGACCGCCATGCCTTGCACGTTAAAAAAGCCGATGAGGCCTATAATTTGGGCGCAGACCCTGTTGCAGGCTATTTAAACGCGCATAATATCGTTAATGTGGCGGTGGCTGCAGGCTGCGATGCGTTGCACCCAGGTTATGGTTTTCTATCAGAGAATCCAGAGCTGGCCGAAATTTGCGCGCGGCGTGGCATTAAGTTTATTGGGCCAAATGCGTCAGTTATTCGCCAAATGGGCGATAAAATCGAGGCGCGCAAAGCCATGACTGGCGCGGGTATCCCCTGCACGCCTGGCTCTGACGGTAACTTAGCCGATTTAGACGAGGCGATAAAATTAGCGGCTAAAATTGGTTACCCCGTGATGCTTAAAGCCACTAACGGCGGCGGTGGGCGTGGTATTCGCCGTTGTGATTCTGAAAAAGATTTACTTAGCAATTATGACCGCGTGATTTCTGAAGCCAGCAAAGCGTTTGGCAAACCAGAAGTGTTTTTAGAAAAATGTGTAGTGCATCCACGCCATATCGAAGTGCAAGTAATGGGCGATAGTATCGGCAATGTGATCCATTTATTTGAGCGCGATTGTTCGATTCAACGCCGTAATCAAAAGCTCATTGAAATTGCGCCATCGCCACAGTTAAGTCAAGCGCAACGCGACTATATTGGCGGCTTGGCGGTTAAAGCGGCTAAAGCGGTGGGTTATGAAAATGCGGGCACGGTAGAGTTTTTGCTCGATCAAAATAATAATTTTTATTTTATGGAAATGAACACGCGCTTGCAGGTAGAGCACATGGTAACCGAGACGATTACTGGTGTGGATATTGTGCAAGAGCAAATACGCATTGCTTATGGTTTGCCCCTGCGCTATAAACAATCTGAAATTAGCTTTCGTGGCTTTGCGATGGAATATCGCATTAATGCGGAAGACCCTAAAAATGATTTTCTGCCAAGCTTTGGTAAAATTACGCGTTATTATTCACCTGGCGGGCCTGGTGTACGCATGGATGCTGCGATTTACTCTGGCTATGTGATTCCGCCCTATTACGATTCAATGTGTGCAAAACTCACGGTGTGGGCGCTGGATTGGCCAAGTGTTGTTGAGCGTGGACGCCGTGCCTTGGGCGATATGGTGGTGTATGGTGTAAAAACCACCATTCCATATTATCAAGAGATTATGAAGCATCCCGATTTTAAAAATGCTGATTTCAACACCAGTTTTGTGGAAACGCACCCTGAGCTTACTAATTACGCTACTAAATTGCCGCCAGAGTTATTTGCAGCGGCTATTTCGGCGGCCATTGCAGCGCACGAAGGTATATAAAACGGGTCATTTAACTAAAGACTTAACTTTAAATATAAACTATAAGATATAACGCTATGAGCAAAATACACATTACAGAACTGGTTTTACGCGACGGACATCAATCGATGATTGCAACACGGTTGCGTACCGAAGATATGCTGCCAATTTGCAAACAACTTGATGATATTGGCTTTTGGTCAATAGAAGCTTGGGGTGGCGCCACCTTTGATGCATGCGTGCGATTTTTAAAAGAAGACCCGTGGGAGCGCCTTGCCAAATTACGCAAAGCTTTGCCTAACAGCCAAATTAATATGTTGCTGCGCGGTCAAAACTTGCTTGGCTATCGTCATTATTCCGATGATGTGGTACATGCTTTTGTGCAAAAATCAGCCGATAACGGTGTGGATGTATTCCGCATTTTTGATGCGTTAAACGACGTGCGCAACCTGCGTGAAGCGATTACTGCGGTTAAAAAAGTGAACAAACACGCCATTGGCACGTTGTCTTACACCACCAGCCCCGTGCACGATATTGCCTACTTTGTCGCCATGGCCAAAGAGCTAGAAGAAATTGGCGCGGACAGCATTGGCGTTAAAGATATGGCGGGTTTGCTTACGCCAACCGTGGCAGCGCAACTTGTTAAAGAGTTAAAAGCGGCTGTTAGCTTGCCTGTGCACATGCACAGCCACGCTACTTCTGGCTTAGCCAGCATGGTGATGCTTAAAAGTGTTGAGAGCGGTGTGGATGTTATCGACACTTGCAATTCATCGTTCTCTGAAGGTGCTAGCCACCCCACCACAGAGAGTATGGTAGCCGCGTTTAAAGGCACGCCTTATGATACAGGCTTAGATTTAGCCAAACTACAAGAAGTAACCGCCTATTTACGCGATGTGCGCCACAAGTATTGGCAATATGAAAGCGCGTTTACTGGCGTGGATACACGCGTGCTGGTAAACCAAGTACCAGGCGGCATGATTTCTAATTTATCAAATCAGCTAAAAGAACAAGGCGCACTAAACCGCATGGATGAAGTGTTGCTTGAAATTCCGCGTGTGCGAGAAGATTTAGGTTACCCGCCTTTAGTAACGCCAACCTCGCAAATAGTAGGCACGCAGGCCGTATTAAATGTGATGACTGGCGCCCGCTATAAATCGGTGACCAACGAAGTTAAAAATTACTTTTTAGGCCAATATGGCAAAGCGCCTGCGCCTGTTAATGCAACAGTAAAGCAACAAGCAGTGGGTGATGCAGAAGTAATGACTTGCCGCCCTGCCGATTTGTTAGAGCCAGAAATGGCCAGATTACAAGCTGAATCTGAGCGCATTGCAATGTCTGAGGAAGACGTTTTAACCTACGCCATGTTCCCCGATATTGGTAAAACTTTTCTACAAGAACGCAATGCGGGTAGCTTAAAGCCAGAGACATTGCAAACCAAAGAGGCCGTCAATACTGCCTCTGCGCGCTATGCGCCCAGTGAGTTTAAAGTGACTTTACATGGTGAAACTTTCCATATCAAGCTTACTGGCAGTGGCCATGCGGGGGAAGAAAAGCGTCCATTCTATGTGTCAGTGGACGGTATTGCCGAAGAAGTAATTGTAGAAACTTTGGACGAAATTGAAGTTTCTGGCAGCAGCGGTACAAAAAATGGTGGCAAGAAAAAAGCTTCTACTACTTCTAGTGGTCGTCCTCGCCCACACCAC
This sequence comes from Methylotenera sp., assembly GCA_031369365.1. Classification (GTDB taxonomy): domain Bacteria; phylum Pseudomonadota; class Gammaproteobacteria; order Burkholderiales; family Methylophilaceae; genus Methylotenera_A. The sequence goes on along the minus strand of JANMOP010000091.1, from coordinate 18,702 downwards.
GCAGGTTGTGTAACCACTGCTATGCCAGGCACCATTGTGGCTGTTAAGGCCAAGGTGGGCGACAAAGTGAAAGCGGGCGACGGCGTATTGGTAATTGAAGCGATGAAGATGGAAAATGAAATTCAAGCCTCAACTACGGGCACTGTAGTGGCGGTGCATGTGACTAAGGGTGATTCAGTCACGCCAGATGAGTCATTACTTGAAATTCAACCCGAATAATTTGGTTGTAATCTTAACCATAAGCCGACAGAATAACCCTGTCGGCTTTTTATTTAAACAAAACAACGAATAAAAACCATGAAACAAATCTTAATTTTAGCTTCTTCTTCAGAATACAGACGCCAGCTTTTACAAAAGCTGCTGATTCCGTTTAATAGCATCTCGCCAAATGTGGATGAATCGGCGCTTGCTAGCGAAAAGCCACAAGAAACCGCCTTAAGATTGGCGCAGGAAAAGGCCCAAAAAATTGGTAACGAATATCCACATGCACTAGTCATTGGTTGCGATCAAGTCGCCACACTAGATGGCGAACAGCTGGGCAAGCCGCTTAATCACAACAACGCGACAAAGCAGCTGCAAAAAATGCGCGGGCGCGAGGTGGTTTTTCACAGCGCACTATGTTTATATAATGCGGCTACAGGTAATATGCAGGCTGAGGTTGTGCCTTATTTAGTCAAGTTCCGTCAATTATCTGATGACCAAATCGAAAGCTATTTAACTAAAGAACAACCTTACCACTGCGCGGGTAGCGCAAAATCAGAAGGCTTAGGCATTGCGCTGATTGAACGTATGCTTGGCGAAGACCCTAATGCGCTGATTGGCTTACCACTGATTAAACTCATCACCATGTTGCACAATGAAGGCATCAACGTCATATAAAAAAGCACTACAGCAGCGCGTCAACTAAAAGTTTCTGCAACCGTTTTACGGGCATCAACCCCTTAATTTGAAAGAATCCTAATGTTTAAGCGCCGTGCAATCACCCTTGCCGTTATCTCATTAATCTCAATCGGAGCCTTTGCTGCGGAAAATTTAGAGGAATCTCGCAGCACGCTTAATGATCAACTAAGCGTAGCGGTCACCATTTACAATCAAGATTTAGCGCTGGTAAAAGATACCCGCAAAGTGACTATTAAAGCGGGCTTAAATGCGTTGGCACTACGCGATGTAAGCGCACAAATACGGCCTGAGACAGCCCTACTACGCAGCATTAATGCGCCTGGCAGCCTAATGCTGTTAGAACAAAATTTTGATTTTGATTTGCTTACACCACAAAAAATGTTGGAAAAATACGTGGGTAAAACCGTAGGTATCGTTAAAACAAACCCAACCACTGGTGTAGAAACTACCGAGCAAGCCACGGTGTTGGCGGCCAATAACGGCGTGGTGCTTAAGGTGGGCAACCGTGTAGAAACTGGCTTAACTACTAATTCTTTTAGCAGAATCGTATACGACGATGTGCCCGCTAATTTGCGCGATAGGCCAACACTTGTCACGCAAATCAACAACAAGGGCGCGACCGACCAAACCGTGGAATTGAGCTATCTCACAGGCGGATTGGGCTGGAAAGCCGATTACGTGGCAGAGCTGAATGATAAAGAAGACAAACTCGATTTATCAGGCTGGGTCACGCTGACCAACACCAGCGGCACCAGCTATAAAAACGCTAAATTGCAATTGGTAGCAGGCGATGTCAATCGTGTGCAACAAAACATGCGCCCCACTATGATGCGTAAAAATATGGACATGATGGCAGCAGAAGCCGCAGCACCAATGGCGGAAGAATCGCTGCTGGAATACCATTTATACACGCTAGACCGTCCTACCACGATTAGCGACAATCAAACCAAACAAGTTGCGCTATTATCTGCAACTGGCGTGCCAGTACGTAAGGAACTGGTGCTGCAAGGCGCGGAATATTATTACCAAGGCCAATATGGCGAAATTGGCACCAAGACGAAAGTGGGCGTATTTATTGAGTTTGACAACAAAGAAGCCAGCAAACTTGGGCTTCCTTTACCCAAAGGCATATTGCGCGTGTACAAAAAAGATAGCCAAGGCAATGCGCAATTTGTCGGCGAAGATAATATTGACCACACACCCAAAAATGAAACTGTACGCCTAAAACTAGGCCAAGCTTTTGACGTAACCGCCGACAAAAAACAAACCGATTTTAAAGTGCTACCAAGCCCGCAAAAAGGCCATAATGCCTATGAAAGCGCTTATGAATTAGTGCTTAAAAACGCAAAAAAAGAGAAAGTGACCGTGACTGTGCAAGAGCCTATTAGCGGTGACTGGAAGATTGTGAATGAAAGCCATCCGCACAGCAAAGCCAATAGCCACTTGGCTTTGTGGAAGATTGATATTCGCGCAGAAGGCAGCACGACGCTGACTTATAGAGCGCAAGTTAAATACTAAACACTGTCATTGCGAGGAGCGTAGCGACGCGGCAATCCAAATATACTAAATGGATTGCTTCGTCATTTTATTCCTCGCAATGACGGCGGCTTTTGAATTGCTGAGCTGAATTGCGTACAATAGTCGCATGAATATCAATACGTCATGCGGCACACTCTACTTAATACCCGTTACGCTTGGAGATGACAACATCAACCACGTGTTGCCGCCCGCAGTCGTCAAAACCGCACAAAACCTCGAAAATTTCGTTGTCGAAAGCGAAAAACCCGCCCGTCACTTTTTAAGCACCATCAAAACCGCCAAACCCGTGCGCGAGCTTACGCTTAACTTGCTGAATGAACATACGCTAGACAAAGACGTATCCGCCCTATTAGCGCCGTTATTAGCAGGTAAAGACGTAGGTCTAATGAGCGACGCAGGCTGCCCAGGCATCGCCGATCCAGGCGCAAAGCTAGTCGAACTCGCGCACCAAAAGTCAATCCGCGTTGTGCCTTTTGTAGGCCCCAGCTCGATTTTATTAAGCTTGATGGCAAGCGGCCTTAACGGCCAACAATTCGCCTTTCTAGGCTACCTACCCGTCGATAAAACCGCGCGCAATATACAACTTAAAGAAATCGAAAAACGCTCGCAAACACACAAAGAAACGCAAATATTTATCGAAACGCCCTACCGTAATCAACACATGCTAGAAGCAATTTTAGCTAACTGCAACGCCAACACCCGCTTGTGTATTGCCTGCCACGTTAGTCTGCCAGATGAAATGATTGTGACGAAACGCATTAGCGAATGGAAACAAAATCCGCTGCCAAATTTGCATAAAAAACCGACGGTGTTTTTGTTGTTGGCTTAGCTTTTCACTTGAATGCTATGCTCTTTGATCCCATCATCGTCAAAAGCTCGTATCCCACAACCACATAATTTTTCAGCACAAGGCAATGAGTTTTCTCCCCAAAAAACTGAATCATAACGCTGCGCAATGTTTTCAAGATGCTTAAATTTACAAATCCCATGACCAGCATTCACCAAAACCCAGTAAGGTCTATTTATAGCATTAGCTTCAAAACTTTTCTTCTTTGCAAACCATATGTGATGAAGCTTAATCTTGAAACAAACTGCTCAATAAACTCATAATGCTCTAAGTCTGGATTTGATAACCAGCCAGCTTCGCCCGCTAGTAAGTATTTATCAGCAACATCTTCTCCTAAACGATTATTTCCCTTATTAAAAGCCTTTAAAAGACCACTTTTGAATGATGCTGGTAATTTTTTAGCAATTGATATTTCAGTCATTATTAGATCAAAAGCTTTGCTAAATTCACTATCTGCTTCATTCATATGAGACCTTTACTTTTTAGCCAGCGTAGCGTGGGTCACTTATGACCCACGCGTTTCAATGGTGAAAATTCCTACAACCGCGTGGGTTCAAGAACCCACCCTACAAAATCTAAACCAATAAAGCCTTCACAGGCGCATAACTCAAACGATGTTGCGGGCAAATGCCATGTGCCTGCAAAGCCAATAAATGTGCGGCTGTTGGGTAGCCTTTGTGTTGTGCAAACCCGTATTGTGGATACTGTTTATCTAGCTCGTACAACTCTGCATCGCGCGCGACTTTGGCGAGGATGGAGGCGGCGGAAATGGCTTGAACTTTGCTATCGCCTTGCACTATTGCCTCGCACGGCAGGCTGATTTTTGGGCATTTATTGCCGTCAACTTGTACTAATATTTCACCCATATCGGGAGTTATATTGAGGCTATCTTTCATTTTGGCTTGCATCGCTTCTATGGCGCGCTTCATGGCAGTCAAGCTGGCTTGTAGAATATTAATCTCGTCGATTTCTTGGGCGGTGCAACTGGCGATTGCCCAAGCTAATGATTTAGTTTTGATTTCTACGCTTAAAAAATCACGCTTTTTTTCGGATAGTTTTTTAGAATCCATCAAGCCGAGGATGGGATTATTCACATCTAATATCACGGCAGCCGCATACACACTGCCTGCCAGCGGGCCGCGCCCTGCTTCGTCCACGCCGCAAATGAGATGCATATTTCTAAACCTTTGCCCGAATGGTAATTCAAATCTAAAATTTTACCCACCCCGTCATCCTCGCGAAGGCGGGGATCCATTTTAAGGTTTTAAATTCAACATGGATTCCCGCTTTTGCGGGAATGACGATAATTTATATATTCACGCAAAATTAACCGTGTACAAAGTGCTTATTTACAAATAACCCAAAATCACCTGCGCGGCTTTTTCCGCACTGTTTTGCTTTAAACTTAAATGGATTTTCATAAATTCTTGTTTGATTTCTTGCAGGTAATCGGCATCGTCCAGCAGCTTCAATGCCGCATCGGCCAAAGCTTGCGGTGTGGCGGCATCTTGCAGTAGTTCTGGCACCAAAAATTTACCCGCCAAAATATTCGGCAGGCCAACGTAAGGCTGGTATTGCATACGTTTGAGTATTTGCCAGCTTAGGGCGGGCATACGGTAGGTAATCACCATCGGCTTCTTTAACAGCGCGGCTTCTAGCGTGGCTGTGCCTGAAGCGACAATGACCATATCGGCGGCTTCCATGGCATCGTGCGCGTGGCCGAAGAGTATTTGCAGCTTCAACTCTTGCTCGGGGTGATCTATATAGTGTTGATGAATGGCTTGCTCAAAAATGTCGCGGGTTTTGCGGGTGATGAGCGGTACTAAAAACAGCGCGTTTTGGTGCGTAAGCGCTATAATGTGCGCGGTTTTTACGAATAAAGCGGCGTGCTGTTTGACTTCAGATTGGCGACTACCTGGCAGCATGGCGATGACCAAGTTGCCATTTTTTAACTTCAAAATCTCGCGCGCCGCTATGGTATTGGGTTCTAGCGGTAATTCATCAGCTAGCGGATGCCCAACATAAGTCACAGGTACGCCCGCCTTTTCGTACAATGCAGGCTCAAAAGGAAATAGCGCCAGCATGTGCGATACCGCGCGCTTTATTTTGCCCATGCGTCCACCGCGCCACGCCCAGATTGAGGGGCTGACGTAATGAATGGCAGGAGTACCTTTGTTTTTAAATTTGCGTTCTAGCCAAAAGTTAAAGTCTGGCGCATCAATACCAATAAAAACATCAGGCTTTTCGGCTAACAATTGTTTAAATAAACTGCGCCTTAATTTGAGCAAGCCGTATAAATGCGTCAACACTTCCACATAACCACGCACAGAAAGTTTTTCGATTGGAAACAATGATTTAGCGCCATGCTCCATCATCTTTGGGCCTGCAATGCCGATAAAAGTTAAGTCACTTGCTTGCGCCTTTAAAGCACGCATCAAATGGCCGCCCAACAAATCCCCCGAGGCTTCCCCAGCCACTATTGCAATTTTTGGCATAATGTATTTTTACTTAGCGGACGATGCCGCGGGTTGAAACGTTTAAAAAATCGGTGAGTAAGGCGATTTCTGGACAACTTTTTTGCATTTCAGCCAGCTCAATTTTGGCCTCTTCTAAAGTTAAGCTGTTGCGATATAAAGTCTTGTAGGCACGTTTAATTTGTAAGATGCTATCAGCACTAAAGCCGCGCCGTTTAAGGCCTTCCGCGTTGATGCCATGCGGTTTTGCATCATAACCCGCCGCAGTCACATAAGGCGGAATATCTTTAAACACCACGGTATTCACCGCAGTAATGACATGTGCGCCAACTTTGCAAAATTGGTGAATGAGCGTAAAACCGCCCAAAATTGCATAATCTTGAATATCCACATGGCCTGCAAGCGAGCTATTATTGGCGATAATGGTGTGGTTGCCAATTTGGCAATCGTGCGCAATATGCACGTAAGCCATAATCCAGTTATCGTTGCCAATCTTTGTGACGCTTTTATCTTGAATCGTGCCACGATTAAAGGTGCAGAACTCGCGAATGGTATTGTTATCGCCGATTTCTAGTGTGGTTGGCTCGCCCGCGTATTTTTTATCTTGCGGCGCTTCGCCCAGCGATGAAAATTGGAAAATTTGGTTGTTTTTGCCGATGCTTGTAGGACCTTTTAGCACCACATGGCTGCCAATTCGCGTATCTGCACCCACTTTTACACCTGCACCGATGATGGAATATGCGCCTACTTTTACACTGGAATCAAGCTCTGCTTTAGGGTCGATAATGGCACTGGAATGTATTTTTGCTGACATTTTACTTTGAATTTTTTACTTTAAGTTTAAATATTAATTATTTGATTTATATACTAGTTTTTACACTGGTTTTTTATCAATATTTTTTAGAATACACATCATGCTGGCTTCGGCCACTACCTTTCCATCCACCGTTGCAACGCCTGAATATTTCCAAATGCCTTTTAAAATACGGTCAATTTTCACGTTTAAAATAATTTGATCACCAGGCGAAACAGGTTTTTTAAAACGCGCGCTATCGATTCCCGCAAAATAATACACAGAATCATCGTTGGGTTTTATACCCATCGTCTTAAAAGATAATATAGCAGCGGCTTGCGCCATCGCTTCTACAATCAGCACGCCTGGCATTACAGGGTGATAAGGGAAATGGCCTGGGAAAAACGGTTCATTAATACTCACGTTTTTTAAAGCGGTAATTTCCTTGCCAAGCTCCATGGAAATCACACGATCTATCATCACAAAGGGGTAACGGTGCGGTAGATGATCTAAAATTTCATGAATATCCATGCTGGTTGTAATTGTTGCAGCGGTGTCTGTCATGTCTATTCCCTATGGCTTATTGTTAGTAGTTTGACTTTGTGAATTTAATTGCACGATTGCAACTTCTAAGGCCTTTATTTTATCTGTTAATTCACTCAAATGGGGACTTAGGTGACGAATATTTGCAGCGGTTTTAAGCCAATCCGCGTGCTCTTGCGAGGGCATGAGTGCGGTATAAGTACCTGTCTTAGTGATCGAGCGCATAATCATGCTGCCAGGCGATATAGTTACGTTATCTACAATGTTTAAATGTCCTAAAATCATCGCTGCGCCACCTATTTTACAGTGTTTGCCAATGATGGCACTACCTGCAATGCCTGTGCAACCTGCAATTACCGTATGTGCGCCTATGCGGCAGTTATGGGCAATTTGAATCAGGTTATCAAGCTTAACACCCTCTTCAATCACCGTATCATCAATCGCGCCACGGTCAATAGTGGTGTTTGCACCAATATCGACAAAATCATGAATCACTACGCGGCCAACTTGCGGAATTTTTACCCAGTATTTATTTGAATCAGATCGTACTTCTTCGGCATAACCAAAACCATCGTTTCCAATTACGCAACCAGAAAATAAATGGCAGCTTTTACCAATTTGCGTGCCATGTTTAATCGTCACATTGGCTTCTAAGATAGTGTTGTCGTCTAAGGTGCAATTGCGCTCAATCACACAGCCCGCGCCAATAGTCACGTTATTACCCAGCTTTACATTGGCTTCGATCACTACATTTGCGGCGATGCTGCAATTGATAGGCACAATGACCGAGCTATCAATCACGGCATTTGCGTGAACGCCTTTAATCGCAACATGCACAGGATTTAGCAAATGTGAAACCTTAGCAAAATATGCATAAGGGTTATCTGTAATAATTTTGGGTAATGATGTAAGTACAGCATGTTCAGGCTTAATAACGACGGCACTTGCAGTCGTATTATTTAGTTGCGATGTGTATTTGGTATCACTAAAAAAACTAATGGCGCCAGCTTGCGCCAACGCCAAAGAACCTACTCTAATAATATGAGTATCAGCGTTTCCTGATAATGTGCCGCCCAATTGCTCGACAATTTTCCCAAGAGTCAAACTTAGTGTCAAATTGAAATCCGATAAACTGAAACTCATAGAGTGTAACCATAAAACTTAATTTTTTGCCTATTTTTTACCGAGAAGTTTTAACACTTTATCGGTAATATCAATTTTTTTACTGGCATATGCTACACCGCCATACACCACTAAATCATAACCATCAGCTTCTGAAACAGTCTTAACAGCAGCATTAATACGATCTTGCAGGCTAGCTAACTCTTCGTTTTTACGCAGATTAATATCTTCACGTAACTCACGTTGCTTGCGTTGAAACTCAATTTTTAGGTTAGACGCATCACGCTCTTTATTGCGACGCTCAGTTTCGGATAATGTGACGCCTTCTTTGTCTAGTGCAGTTTCTATATCGCGAATCTGTTTTTGCATACGCTCTAGCTCTTGTGATTTTGGGCTGAATTCACGCTCTAATTTTTTACCACTTTCGGCTGTTTGCGGGGCTTCTTGCAGAATTTTATCTACTTGCACATATCCTACTTTAAGCTCGGCAGCACTTATGTTTACACTTAGGCTGGTGGTTAAAGCAAAAAATCCTGCAAAAACAAAGGTTTTAAACTTTTGATTCAATTCAAATCTCCTAACATTTTGAGCTATAAGCCCAATTTCTTTCATCATAATATTTAAAAAATACTAATTAAAACTGCGAACCTAGCTGGAATTGCAAGGCTTGGGTTCGGTCGCCCTCTTTACTATTAAGCGCCTTAGCAAACACTAGTTTTAGTGGGCCAAATGGTGAAAACCAGCTAATACCAACGCCAGTAGAATAGCGTAAATTACCCAAACTAATGCTTTGATTGTTGGCATACACGCTGCCAGTATCAACAAATGCACTTAAACGAAATTGAGATGAGTTTTTTATAAATGGTACTGGCGTAAAAACCTCGGCATTACCCACAATGCGTGTCGTGCCGCCAACGGCAAAGTCACTGTTTGTACCTGGATCAAAATCACGCGGCCCAATTGCACCATTATCAAAGCCGCGTACAGAGTTTACCCCGCCCACATAAAAGTTTTTAAAGAATGGATATTCCTTGTTGCCATAACTATCTGCATAACCAAATTCACCATTAAGCATCACTGTAAAAGTCTTGGTGACATCTTTAAACCAAGTATGCTTGTACTCTACTTTGTAATATTCCAAATCTAATACAGGTAGCGTAACTTCCGCACTCAGTTTTTGCAAAACGCCTCTATTAGGGAATAAGGTGTTGTCGCGTGAATCATGCGTCCAAGCCGCTGCTAATTGCAACGAATCACTGCTACAGCCTCCGGCGTTTCCACAAAAATCTAAGTATTGCTTTGGGCTATTGGTAGATAAATCAATCTTGGTAAAGTCACCGGTTAGCCCAAATGAGAAAAAGTCTTTTTCGCTTAATGGCAAGCCAAAGCGTACGCCTGTACCATAAGATTTACTATTATAACTACCAATATTTAAAGACCCTGTGTCCACATCGCGCCTGTACACATCAAAGCCGCGACTAACGCCATCTGGCGTAAAATAAGGATCGGTATATGAAAGCGAGTAAGTAGTATTGACCTTGCCTGTATTAATTTGTGCAGAAACACGATTCCCCGTGCCTAAAAAGTTGGGTTGGTTGACAGTTACGCCCAACACTACACCTTCGTTGCTTGATAAGCCTGCGCCAAACTGAATGCTGCCAGTGGATTTTTCGGTGACGTTAATATTCACATCCACTTGATCTGTAGTGCCAGCTACTGCAGGCGTTTCTACGTCAACAGAGTCAAAGTATTGCAATCTATCTAAACGCTCTTTAGAACGATTAATTTTGTCACCCGCATACCAAGCAGATTCAAGCTGTCGCACCTCACGGCGCAACACGTTATCGCGAGTGCGGGTGTTGCCTGTTAAGTTAATGCGGCGCACATACACACGTTTGCCAGGGTCAACAAAAAATGTAAATGCAGCTGTGTGATTTTCTTTGTTTATTTCAGGTATTGCATTAACGTTTGAAAAGGCATAACCTTCGTTGCCTAATCGATCACCAATGGCTTTGCTGGTTTCGGTTATTAATTGGCGATTAAATGTATCACCTTTTTGTATTTTTATGAGTGGCGTTAAGTCTGCTTCTGGCACTTGCAATTCGCCTGCTAGCTTTACATCGCTTATGGTGTATTTTTCGCCTTCAGTCACATTCACCGTAATGTAAATATCTTGCTTATCAGGTGATATAGATACCTGGGTTGAATCAATCGAAAACTCTAAATAGCCTTGATTCATGTAAAACGATTTTAACGTTTCTAAATCGGCAGTGAGTTTTTGCTTGGAATATTGGTCATCTTTATTCCACCAACTCATCCAATTGGGTGTTGTGAGCAAAAATTCTGCGCGCAAATCATCGGTAGTATAGGCATTGTTACCCACAATATTAATATCTCGAATCTTAGCAACCACGCCCTCTTCAATCTCAAAGCGCACTGCGACACGGTTACGTTCTAGCGGCGACACAACCGTTTTAACCGTTGCACCATACTTGCCTTGCGCTAAGTATTGGCGCTTAATTTCTTGCTCGGCGCGGTCAAGCTGAGATTTATCGAAAATTAAGCCTTCTGAAATGCCAATCTGCTTAAGACCTTCGGTCATTTTGTCAGACGGGAATGATTTGTTGCCGCTAAAATCAATTTTCGCGATGGCAGAACGCTCTTGTACAGTCACCACCAACACGTCGCCATCGGCCTCAATACGCACATCTTTAAAAAAGCCTGTGTTGTAGAGTGATTTAATCGCTTGTGTGGCTTTCTCGTCACTCATTACATCGCCCGCTTGCACAGGCAAATAGGTGAAAATGGTGCCTGCATCGGTGCGCTGCAAGCCTTCTACACGAATGTCTTTAATGACAAAAGGTTCTAATGCCAGCACGTGCTGGCTGAATAGAGCAACAATGAGTGTTGAAATGGTTCGCGTTTTAAACAAATGGTGTTTGAGCAAATTACTAACCCGTAATTAATCTATTGAAATCGTTAAATAATGCAATCGTCATGAGCAAACCTAATAAAACAAAACCTATTTTTTGCCCAGCCAGCATCGCTTGCTCTGATACTGGTGAACCCTTTAATATTTCAACCATATAATACATCAAATGGCCGCCATCTAACACAGGAATTGGCAAAAGGTTAAGTACGCCAATGCTAATACTGACCAGCGCCAAAAAGCCTAAAAACGTTTTTAAACCCAAATTGGCACTCTCGCCAGCAAAAGTCGCAATCGTTACGGGGCCGCTAATGCCCTTTAAAGAAACTTGCCCAGTCACCATTTTGCCGAGCATTTTAAGGCTAAATATTGAAGTATCCCAAGTTTTAGCAATGGCTTTTTGTAAACTTAGTAATGGAGAATAATTTAGTGTTATCAATAACTTATCCAGCTCATTTTTATCTAGCTTTACGCCTGCGCCCATTCTGCCTATGGTTAGTTTATTTTCTTTAATGGCTTCTGGTGTTGCGGTTATTCGCACTATTTTTTGTCCGCGTTTTATTTCAAATTGCAGTTTTTTATTGGGGCTTAGTTTGATGATATTAACTACCTGCTCCCAGTCGTCGGTTACAACATTGTCAATCTGCAAAATTTTATCATTAGGCATAAAACGCGCTTTTTCTGCTACACTATTGGGCAATATCTCGCCAATGACTGCAGGGATATTTGGTTTAAATACATCCAAACCGATTTTTTTAAGTATATCAATTTCGGCATCGTTATTAATACCCTCAAAACTAAGCGTGTGTTGCAGTAACTCATTGTTGTTATTAACCGCTTCAATCTCTACCGTTTTATTTTCGAGTGATTCTTCTAATATTAACCATCGCGCCTCTTGCCAAGTAGATACTGGCTTGCCCGCTATTTTTTGAATAATTTCACCCGATTGTAAACTGGCTTGTGCGGCTAAGCTATTATCTGCAACCACACCAACAATGGGGCGCATACCCGTTACGCCCAGCATAAACAAGCCCCAATACAACACAATCGCTAACAATAAGTTGGCTACTGGCCCTGCCAATACAATCGCAATACGCTTCCACACGCTTTGTCGATTGAATGCGCGTTTTAAATCTGCTTCGGATTGCGGCACTGGGTTTTCTTCAGTTTGCTGCTCACGCTCATCCAGCATTTTAACAAAGCCACCCAATGGAATCGCCGCTAGCACAAACTCTGTTTTATCTTTGCCAAAGGTTTTTTGCCAAAGTGGCTTGCCAAAACCAATTGAAAAGCGCAGCACTTTAACATTACACCAGCGCGCCACTTGAAAATGACCGTATTCGTGAATGGTGACCAACAAACCAATCGTGATAATAAATGCAAGTATGGTCATCATGCTGTCATTACTCGCTTGGCATTGGTATTTATCATGTTCGCGCGGGCAAATTTTCTCGCCGCTTCATCCACAGCGATAAGCTGCTCTAAAGAAGTAACAGGGGCAGATACCATTTTATTTAACGCTTTTTCAATTATCGTAGCAATATCTAAAAAGTGAATTTGATTGCTCAAAAATGCCGCCACTGCCAGCTCGTTAACCGCATTGAGTATGGCTGGTGCGCTGCCGCCCGCTTCCAGTGCATCGTAGGCCAATTGCAAGCAAGGGAAGCGTTTAACATCAGGTGCTTCAAACTCCAGCTTGGCGATTTCTAGCAAATTAAGCGATGCAACGCCCGATGCAATACGCTTAGGGTAACCCAGCGCGTAAGCAATCGGTGTACGCATATCGGGGTTGCCCAGCTGCGCTAAAATGCTACCATCAATATATTCCACCATTGAATGAATAATGCTTTGTGGATGTACGACCACTTCAATTTGGCTAGGTTTCGCATTAAATAGCCAATGCGCCTCGATGACTTCTAAGCCTTTATTCATCAGGGTGGCAGAATCGATGGTGATTTTTGCGCCCATTACCCAATTGGGATGTTTTAGTGCCAGCTCTGGCGTGACGCTTTCTAATTGCTCTTGCGTATATTTTCTAAACGGCCCACCAGAAGCGGTGAGAATGATTTTTTTAACACCAATTTTATCAATATCGCCAGTAACCAAGTAATTAGCGCTTGCTGGAGGCATTACCTGAAATATTGCATTATGCTCGCTGTCAATCGGCAACAAAGTCGCGCCACCGTCTTTCACCGCTTGCATGAACAAGCTGCCAGCCATCACCAGTGTTTCTTTGTTGGCAAGCAAAATACGTTTACCTGTGCGCGCCGCCGCCATGGCAGGCCTAAGGCCAGCCGCGCCAACAATAGCAGCCATCACAATATCGACTTGTGCGTCGCCAGAAACCTGCTCTAAACCTGCCATGCCAGAGATGACTTTCGTTAGACACTGGTGCGATTTAAGTTTTGCGCGTAAATCAACGGCGGCTTTCTCGTTTAATAGCACCGCGATTTCTGGTTTAAATTGAAGGCATTGTTTAAATAGTGAATCCACATTGGAGTTAGCCGCAAGTGCAAACACCTTGTATTCATTAGCATGGCGGGCAATTACATCTAAAGTTTGCAAGCCTATAGTACCAGTGCTGCCTAAAATGGTGACGTTTTGCACTTTAGGAGATCGTCTTAAAGTAGTGATAAGCGTAAATCATTAAAATGGCAATCGGCAAACTTGGAATAATGCCGTCAATACGATCTAAGATGCCGCCATGGCCAGGCAATAGATCACCGCTATCTTTAATATTGGCTTGGCGTTTCATCATCGATTCAAACAAATCGCCAATCACGCCTAAAACAGTCACACTCCATAGCAGTGGAAATAGCACTACATTATAAAGATCAAATCCAAGCAATAAAATAGCTGCAAACAAGCTGGCGCCTAGCAATGCGCCACAAACGCCCTCCCATGTTTTGCCTGGGCTAATATTAGGCGCTAGCTTGTGCTTGCCAAAGTGTTTACCTGCAAAATAAGCTGCGCTATCAGCTATCCAAATTGTCGCTAATAGCGCTAGCAGTAGCCAGGGGTCTGCACTTTTGGCACAAATTAACGCTAACCAAAGCGGTACTATTAATACTAAACCTAGCGCGGCCATCACCCATTTATTGCTAATAACACACTTTGTTTTAAGCCAAAATGGTACGATTAATACCCAGAATAATGCAGCCGCAAAAAATACTAATATAGAATTGAAAAAGAGCGCATGTAAACCGAATTTTTCAGTTAAAAACACGACTATCAAGCCCGCAAATGCAGCGACAACTAAGTAAATATTACGCTGTGTTGGTGATAGCTTAATCATGTTCGCCCACTCATACAAGGCCATTAACGAGAGCACCAGCATTGCCAGCGCCCAATAGGTATTAGACAACAAAAACAGCGCAGGGGTGAAAGCGGCAATTAATATCAGCGCGGTAATGATGCGAGTCTTAAGCATAGGATAGGCTAAGCATGAAAAAAGTTAAACATCATAATTATTTATGAGAAAGTTGCTCGTCAGACAATTGTTCACTAGTGCGGCCAAAACGGCGTTCGCGTTGTTGATAGGATTCAATGGCCGCTTGAAAAGCCTCAGCATCAAAATCTGGCCAAAGTGTATCTGTAAAATAAAATTCTGTATAAGCCAATTGCCAAAGTAAAAAATTACTTACCCGCTTTTCGCCGCCTGTGCGAATGAATAAATCAGGTTCGGCTGCATAATGCATGGCTAAATATGGCGTTAAGTCATCTTCAGTATAAAGTTTCTTTTTATTGGCGTTGGCGGTAATCATGCGATTAGTCGCCTGTAAAATATCCCAACGCCCACCGTAATTGGCAGCAATAGTTAAAGTTAAGCCAGTATTATTTGCAGTAAGTTCTTCTGAAGCCTCTATTTTAGCGATTAGCTCTACACTAAGCCGACTTCGGTCGCCTATTAAAATGAGACGAATGTTATTTTCATGCAACTTAGTGACTTCACGCTTTAATGCATCCATAAATAAGCCCATTAAAAACGTGACTTCATCATCAGGGCGCCGCCAATTTTCGCTGCTAAAGGCAAATAGCGTGAGGAATTTTACATTGAGTTTTGCGCACTGCTTGACTAAATTGCGCACCGTTTCTACGCCACGCTTGTGGCCAGCAACGCGAGGTAGGAAGCGCTTTCTAGCCCAACGTCCATTGCCATCCATAATCACTGCAATGTGATTTGGAATCTCGGCCGAAGTTGGAATTGTTTGTGTAGAACTAGTAAATAAACCCAATGAATAACCCTTTAAAATCATACTGCCATTAAATCAATTTCTTTAACTTGCAGCAATCTATCTACTTCAATAACGGCTTTGTCCGTCATTTTTTGCACATCATCTTGCACGCGACGCTCGTCATCTTCAGAAATTTCTTTGTCTTTGAGAAGTTTTTTAAGCGTATCGTTAGCGTCACGGCGTACGTTACGAATAGCCACCTTTGCACCTTCACCCTCAACACGCACTATTTTGGTTAAATCACGGCGGCGTTCTTCAGTCAACATAGGCATTGGTACGCGAATTAAATCGCCATTGGTAGCTGGGTTTAAGCCCAAATCGCAATCACGAATAGCTTTTTCTACCTTGCCAATCATATTTTTTTCGTATGGTTGTACATTGATCGTGCGCGAATCGCTTAAATTCAGGTTCGCTACTTGGTTTACTGCCACCATTGATCCATAATATTCCACCATCACATGGTCTAGCAGGCCAATATGGGCGCGGCCAGTACGCACTTTTGCCAAATCATTTTTAAGTGATTCTAACGATTTTTGCATTTTTAGATCTGCGGTTTTTTTTAAGTCTTCTAACATTACTTTCTCCTGCTATTTTCTAATTACTACTCTGCTTAGATTACTACTTTTTCTTAAATCACTACTCGAGTACCTTCTTTTTCGCCAAGGATGACGCGTTTTAGTGCGCCTGGTTTAAAAATATTAAATACTGCAATTGGTAATTTTTGATCACGGCAAAGTGTAAAAGCGGTTGCATCCATCACTTGTAGTTTTTTGGCTATCGCTTCATCAAATGATACCGTTTCGTATAAGGTGGCGTTGCTGTCTTTTTTTGGATCTGCGCTGTAGATACCCTCTACTTTGGTTGCTTTTAGCACAATTTCCGCGTTAATCTCCGTGCCGCGTAAGGCGGCTGCGGTATCGGTTGTAAAAAACGGGTTTCCAGTACCCGCGCCAAAAATCACTACACGGCCTTTTTCAAGTGCGCGCAAGGCTTTGGCGCGCACGTATGATTCCACAAACTCTATACCCAGCGCGCTCTGTACGCGTGCTTCTATGCCAATATGGCGCATTGCATCTTGCAGTGCGAGCGCATTCATGACTGTCGCCAACATACCCATATAATCTGCTGTAGCGCGATCCATTCCCTCTGCAGCAGGTGCTACACCGCGAAAGATATTGCCACCGCCAATCACCACTGCCACTTCCACACCTAAATCCACAATTTCTTTAATTTGTTCGACGATATTGCTAATCGTATCGCGGTTAATGCCATAGGCGTCATCGCCCATCAATGCCTCGCCAGAGAGTTTAAGTAAAATGCGCTTAAAGGCGGGTTTTGCCATATTTTTCCTAACAATTAAAGTTTGCTTATTTAATCACAAACTAGGCGTTTTTGCTCGGTTTTTAAGCCAAATTATAGAAGTCTAGGCGAAAAAATGGGTCTAGTTTTTAACTAAACCCACATTTTTTTAAAATTCACTAATTAGTTTAAAAAAACCTAGCGAGCGGTTCTTATGCAAGGCGTACGGAACGGAAAAACCGGAATGTACACGGCGTACATGAGGATTTTGAGTACCGCACAACGCAGCAGAAGAATTGCGTAGCAGGTTTTTACACCTTAGCAGCAGCAGCTACTTCAGCAGCATAATCCACCACTGCTTTTTCAATGCCCTCACCCACCGTAAACATGGTGAATGAAGCAACTGAGGCGTTTTTAGATTTCAATAAAGATTCAATGGTAAATTTATCATCTTTAACAAATACTTGGCTTAGCAAAGTCACTTCTTTTAAAAACTTTTGCACAGTGCCATCAGCAATTTTTTCTAACATTGCTTCTGGTTTGCCTGCTTCTTTGGCTTTTTCAATCGCTACGCGGCGTTCCGTATCAATTAAATCTTGTGAAATGCCAGAAGCATCTAGTGATTTAGGCTTTGCAGCGGCAATGTGCATGGCAATATCTTTAGCAAGCGTGTCGTCGCCGCCTACCAAATCGACCAATACGCCGATTTTGCTGCCGTGTACATAACTGGCCAATTTTCCTTGCACCGCTGGGCGCACAAATCTTCGTGGCGTGATGTTTTCGCCAATTTTCCCCACCAATTGAGCGCGGGTTTCTTCAACCGTAGCGTCACGCATAGGCAGCTCGTTCACGGCTGTAATATCTGCCGCGTTACTGGTAGCCACAATGCCAGCTAACTCGTTTACAAATTTCAAAAAGTCTTCATTTTTTGCACAAAAATCTGTCTCACTGTTCACTTCAATCATCGCGCCTGTTTTACCATCAGCGCTAATTGAAATACCCACTGTACCTTCTGCAGCCACGCGGCCTGCAGCTTTACTGGCTCTGTTGCCAAAACGTACACGTAAAATTTCTTCGCCGCGCGTCATGTCGCCTTCAGCTTCGGTGAGTGCTTTTTTGCAATCCATCATTGGTGCGTCGGTACGATCGCGTAATTCTTTTACCATGCTTGCCGTGATTTCAGCCATTTTTAGCTCCTAAAACGTATAATTTTAAAATAGAAAAAGGGGCTGAAAGCCCCTTTTTACTTAAATGAATTACTCAGCTGCAACTTCAGCTGGCGCTTCTGCTACAGTAGTAGATATAACGTCTTCTTTAGCAGATTTAACCAATTCAGTCAGCGCGTTGGCGCGGCCATCTAACACCGCATCAGCGATACCACGTGCATATAAGCGAATTGCACGGCTAGAGTCATCATTGCCTGGAATCACATAAGCCACACCGTCTGGTGAGTTATTCGTATCCACAATGCCAATTACTGGAATGCCTAGTTTAGCCGCTTCAGTAATCGCGCCGCTTTCATGACCAACGTCAACAATGAAAATGGCATCTGGCAAGCCACCCATCTCTTTAATGCCGCCAATAGAACGTTCTAATTTTTCAATCTCACGTTTGTAACCTAACGCTTCTTTTTTGCCGAATTTTTCTAAACTTCCGTCTAGTAGCATTGCATCAAAATCGTGTAAACGTTTGATTGATTGTTTTACTGTTTTAAAGTTAGTGAGCATACCGCCCAACCAACGATGGTTTACATAAGCACAACCAGCACGCACGGCTTCTTCTTTCATGATATCGCGCGCTTGACGTTTAGTACCTACAAATAAAATGCGACCCTTGTTAGCCGCCAACGTGCGCGTATATTTAAGCGCGTCTTCAAAAAGTGGCAGTGTTTTTTCAAGGTTTACAATATGAATTTTGTTACGATCACCAAAAATGTACTCTGCCATTTTCGGGTTCCAATAACGGGTTTGGTGGCCAAAGTGAACACCGGCCTCAAGCATTTGACGCATAGTTACTGACAT
>JANMOP010000078.1:0-39918 GCA_031369365.1 Methylotenera sp. | reverse complement strand
AATAAAGTATTTAAGTAAATCGACAGCAGAAATAGCTACTATAGATCCAATAAGCTTTAATTTTAAATCAGAAAAGCCTATATGCCCCATCCAGTCTGGTCGATCTTCACTGCCACCCGTATCTATTTTAGAAACAAAAGTCTCATAACCCGCAAAAATGATAATGAGTAGCAAATTGGCCACCATAGTAATATCAACAAGCGATAAAATGCCGAGCAAAGTCGTACTGGCCTCGCCGCTAAATACTACTGGCAACAATGCTATAAAGGCTTTGATAAACTTAACCAATAACAGTGCAATTGCTGCAACTAAGCCTATATAAAACGGTGCCAATAACCAGCGGCTGTTAAACATAAAATACTCTAAGGCAGTTTCTATTTTTTTCATTTGTTCTTTCTAATCCTTTAATATAATACTACTCTTTACTTTTGGTTTCCATAAACACAACGCCAAGCCTTGCGACTTGGCGTTGTGGCTATTGCTGCAATTAACCTAATTTACCATGGTAGCTGCAGGCTTAACATCTACTGCAGAATTAGCCGCTTTTGCATCTTTAATAGACTTTTTGGTCGCCTTTTTTTGCGCTTCAATTAAATCAAGCTTGCCGCCTTCGCTAGGTGGTTTCAGCTGTTTCTTGGTAGTTACGGCTGGCCTACCTTCTACTGCAGGTTTGGCTGCTGCCGCGTCTTCTATGCCTTGTTCAGTCTCCTTCATCTGACCTTTTATCATTTGACCTTTGGGTGATTCTGTAGAGTGCTTATGTTGGCTAGTGTTAGCTGCAGGTCTTTGCTCATTGTATGGTGTTGCTTTTTTGGCAGCATCCCTTTCTTTTATCGTCATCTCTTGTTGCTTACCAATGATTTCAAGTTTTGCATCAGCTAAAACTCCCATAGGGCTAGCCAATAAAACAGCTACTAAACCATAAAGCGGTGCATTTAAATTTTGTAATTTCATTTCAAACTCCTTATTCACAATTCAGGAAAAGTATTTCTAAAATTCACATTTTCAGAATTTACATTAAGTTACGGTTTTCAACTTGCTCTCCTTATGTTGTTGCTATGAAAACACTTTACGCTGAAAAAACACTTCCAACAATCAGATTAATAATGAATAATACATCCAAAATTTAGATGTATTTGATTGGATAAAATATGGAAAATTTAAACTACAAGCATTTGCGTTATTTTTGGATGGTGGCTAAAACGGGCAGCATTGTTCGCGCCAGCGAGCAACTCTATTTGTCGCCACAGTCAATTAGCGGTCAATTAGGCGAGCTTGAAAACAACTTGGGTGTTCTACTGTTTAAAAAAGTTGGACGAGGCTTAGCCCTAACCGATATGGGACGGCGCATTTTTAGCTACGCCGATGAAATATTTGCGCTGGGTAGCGAGTTGCTAGAGGTAACCCATCATCAGCAAGTAAAAAAAAGTACGCCATTTAGAATAGGAATTTCGGATTCTGTTGCTAAATCAGTCACCTATAAGATTATCGAGCCAGTACTGCATATTGATGAACCCATACATTTAATCTGCCGCGAAGGCAAGCTGGCAAGCTTACTGTCAGAAATGTCGGTCAATAAGCTAGATTTGGTAATTGCAGATCGACCGATGCCTGCCAATTTTAGCGTTCGTGCACATAATCATCTATTAGGTGAAAGTAAGCTGGCAATTTTTGGCGCAAAGAGTTTAATTGAAACGTATCAGGCAGCTACTTTTCCTTTAATGTTGAATGACGCACCGTTTCTATTACCAGGCGAAGATTTTACCTACCAGAAAAAGTTAATCACATGGTTTGAAACCAATAAGGTGTACCCGCGTATTGTGGGAGAGTTTGATGATGGTGCACTGTTAAAATCGTTTGGTCAGGCGGGTGCAGGTTTTTTTGCAGCCCCACTGGCTATTGCTGACTATATTTGTACTCAATATCAAGTGCAGCAAGTGGGGCACATCAATACGGTCACCAATCAGCTTTATGCCATTACCACCGAGCGCCGTTTAACGCATCCTGCAGTCGTTGCGATTGTTAAAGCAACGGCTCATATTTTTATAAAGCCTTAGCAAAAAACTAACTATTGCTAACATCGGTAATAGTGGCTTGTGCGCCGCCTTGATGCAGTGTGATGTTGACTTGCTGGTTTACTTTTAGTTGTTGGCTATTACTTATTAGCTCACCATTTGCGTCGTACACCAAACTGTAACCGCGCGCTAAAATATTTTGCGGGTTGAGTTGCTCTAGGCTATTTTTTAAGCGTAAAACTTGTTGGTGATAGGTTTGTAGATGCCGCTGCAAGCCAATATCCATGCGGTGCTTAAGCTGATTAATGTGAGTGGTTTTAAGTTCAACTTGTTGTATGGGCGAAATTAAACGCCGTGCCAAATAATCCAGCGTTTGACTATGTGCTTGCAAGCCGTTACTCATGCGCCTTTGCAGCCTGTTCCATAATTGCTGTACTTGCGTTTTTAAAGCCCCCGCATCTGCACATGCCAGCTCTGCCGCCGCTGTGGGTGTGGCAGCGCGCATATCCGCGACGAAATCGCAAATGGTAAAATCGGTTTCATGACCCACACCAGATATCGTAGGGATTGTGCATTCGTCAATTGCACGCGCTACAATTTCCTCATTAAATTGCCATAAATCTTCCATGCTACCCCCACCACGGCAAATAATCAGCGTATCCACTTCTGCACGCTTATTGGCAGCGTGAATCGCCTTGGCAATCAACGCAGCAGCAGTTTTCCCTTGCACGGGTGTGGGGTAAATAATCACATTGGTTGCAGGGTTGCGACGTTTGAGAGTAGTTAAAACATCGCGCAAAGCCGCTGCATCGGGTGATGTCACAATGCCAATGGTTTTAGGATGTTTCGGTATGGCTTGTTTGTAAGCCGCATCAAATAAGCCTTCGTGTTCTAGCTTGATTTTAAGCGCTTCAAACGCCTCAAACAGCGCGCCCAAACCCGCTTTTTGCACAAATTCTACAGTGAGTTGAAAATCACCGCGCGCTTCGTAGAGCGTTACCGTGCAACGTGCCTCAATCTTATCGCCCTCGCGCGGTATAAAATCTGTGTATGAATTTCGCCCTTTAAACATCACGCATTTCACCTGCGCGCCCGCATCTTTTAGTGAAAAATACCAATGCCCAGAAGCGGCGCGGGTAAAGTTGGAAACCTCACCAGACACCCAAAATAGCGGAAAAGACTGCTCTAACACCTCGCGCGCAAGGCGGTTTAGTTCCGAGACGCTAAGGATTTTTTGTAATGCTGGTGTGTCATAATCTGCCATAAGTGTAATTATCCATTACAATTTGAATAAATGCATGAAAAACCACTACTGCCCGTCATTCTGGCGTAGGCCAGAATCTAGGCCAAGTAAAATTGAGTACATAGGTGAAATTGAATGCGGTGACTAATTGAAAATAAGCTAGGCATGTAGTTTGTCTGGATTCTGGCCTGCGCCAGAATGACGAGAATTGAGAAATTTTAGGTGAAATTAATGAATTATTTTAAAGGTAGAACTGGCTATTTAATTGGCTTTGCCGCCTGCTTTGGCATTGTCATATTGGCCTTGGTGATTCAAACCATTTATAAGCTAGAACCATGTCCGCTGTGTATTACACAGCGCATGTTTTTTATGGGTTTGGGAGTGCTGTTTTTAATCGGTGCGTTTATAAAACCTGCCAGTTTAATGCAAAAAATATTCGCAGCACTGCAAGTGTTAACCGCGCTGGGAGGCGCTGGCTGGGCGATTCGTCATTGGTATTTGCAAGCGCATAAAGGTGAAATCATCGCTGATTGCGGCGTAGGTTTCGATTATATGTTCGAAAATTTTCCACTAGAAAAAATGTTTAAACTCATTTTTAAAGGTACAGGCGATTGCGCGGCGATTGATTGGACTTTTCTCGGTTTAACCTTGCCGCAGTTGGCGTTGATTGCGTTTGTTGGTTTTGGTATTTATGCAATTTACTTAATTAAAAAATAAAATGAACATAAAAACGCTCGATGATTTTGTTGGCAACACGCCGCTGGTTAAATTACAACGCATGGCGGGGCAAACCACAAATACGATTTTGCTTAAATTAGAAGGCAATAATCCGGCAGGTTCGGTAAAAGATAGGCCTGCGTACAGCATGATTACGCGCGCTGAGGCGCGTGGTGAGATCAAGCCTGGTGACACACTGATTGAGGCAACTTCTGGAAATACAGGTATCGCGCTGGCAATGGTGGCGGCCATGCGTGGCTACAAAATGGTGTTGGTGATGCCGGAAAATCAAAGTATTGAACGCCGCCAAAGCATGAAAGCTTATGGCGCTGAATTGGTGCTAACGCCTAAAGACGGCAGCATGGAGTTGGCACGCGATGTGGCCATGAAAATGCAGCTAGAGGGCGAGGGCATTGTGTTGGATCAATTTGGTAATCCAGATAATCCGTTGGCGCATTATGAAACTACTGGCCCAGAAATTTGGCGTGATACGGCGGGTAAAATTACCCATTTTGTATCTAGCATGGGTACTACTGGTACAATAATGGGCGTTTCGCGCTTTTTAAAAGATCAGAATTCCAACATTAAAATCATCGGCGTTCAGCCCGAAGACGGCGCGCAAATTCCAGGCATTCGCAAATGGCCAGTGGAATATATGCCGACTATTTTTGATGCCAAACGTGTCGATGAGTTGCGTTATGTAAGCCAAAAAAATGCAGAAAATATGACGCGAAAATTGGCGACAGAAGAAGGTATTTTTGCGGGAATATCTAGCGGTGGCGGGCTTTATACAGCACTTCAATTGTCTAAAGAAGTCGAAAATGCAGTGATTGTTTCTATCGTTTGCGATAGGGGCGACAGGTATTTATCTACTGGTGTATTTCCTAGTTGATGTTGTCAAGCTAACTGGATGAGCATATTTCTAACCCGTCATTCTGAGCGTAGTGAAGAATCCATTGCAACGCAGCAAAAAAGCTGGATTCTTCGCCAAGATAAAATATTGGCTTTGAATGACGGGGCAGGTTTAAAAAAGCGGATTAATTGCGTTTTAAGCGCAATGTTATTCATACTTTTTATACCACAAAATACTTATGCGCTCACCAGTATCAGCCTTACTGCCGATAAAATTACCCACGAAAACGCTACGCTAAATAAGGCCAGTATTGCGCTAGATTTAACAGGCAGTGATATTGCTATAGTGCAGGCAGAAACTCTAGAGTACGGCAAAGCCAAATTAGAAAAGGCGCATATTACCGTCGATTTAAAAGCCAATACCACCATGTTAGTGAAAGCCAACCATATTTTTCTGAATAAAATAGAAGCACAAAATTCTACTATTTATTTAGATTATGCCAAAAAAACAGCTCAACCAACGGTGACTTTTTATTCTGATATTAAGCAAACTGCTGATAAAGCCTGGTCTGCCTTAAAAATCAATTGCCTCATTCCAAAAAAAGCTAAACAGGAGGTTTGGCAATGCCCAGGTGGATTGTTCACCGCCGAACGTACGCGCGTGCCGTTCAATATCAACATTACGCCGCAAGCGCATGGTATTGATACAGAAATTAACTTTACCGATGCCAATTTTAGCGATGCGTCTGGCCTACACGCGGGCGACAAGCTCACTGGTCAAGTGAAAGTCTCTGCACGTTTAGAAAAAAATACAGTGCAAAAAGATGCAGCAAATAAAGACGTATGGCACTGGAAAGGCCTATTTAGCTGGACCGAGGGCGAATTGTTTTGGCAACCATTTTACTTTGGCAAAGCGGGTAACGAGTTCAATATTAGCGGCACTTACAATGAGCCTTGGGTAAATATTCTGCAGGCTAATTTAAAAATTAACGAGATTGGCAATATGTCGGCCACCGCCGAGATTAACGTTAAAACTCAAGAGGTGAGAGATGCAAAAGTACACGCCAAAGATGTGGATTTCGCAGGCTTGTACTCGCTTGTGTTAAAACCAATGGTAGAGAAATCGGCGTTTGGAAATTTAAAAGTAAGCGGTCGCGCCGATTGGAAAATAGACGTTAAAAACTTGCAACCAATTAGCTTTGAGCTTAATTTAAAAGACGCCAATATAGAGGATTTAAACGGTAAATTTTCTTTAAGCGATATCAACGCGCATATTCCGTGGGATTACGAAACCGCTCAAACCATCACGCTGGCTTACTAAAAAGGCCATGTGCTTAAAATCCCGCTTGGCAAAACCAAATTGCAGGCAGAGCTTAATCGTTACTCGCTAACTGCGCCTAGCCTGGTGCTACCCGTGCTAGATGGCGCACTAAAACTTGAAGATGTTTCTGCCGCCTACCTTAGCCAGCAATGGTTTTGGCACTTAAAAATGCAGCTAGACCCTATTAGCATGAGTGAGTTTAGCAAAGCTTTAGGCTGGCCAACCATGCAGGGAAAAATTGATGGCCAGGTGCCGCTGATCACTTATGCAAGCAAGCAGCTGGTGATGGATGGCAAAATGCAATTTAATATGTTTAATGGTAGCGTGGCGATGCAAGGCTTACGCATTGATGACCCTCTGGGCAACGTGCCACGTTTATATGCTAACTTACAAATGCGTAATATAGATTTAGGCGATTTAACCCGCACCTTTAACTTTGGTGCGATTGAGGGCAAGCTAGAAGGCGATGTGAAGGATTTGCAGTTAGAAAACTGGAAGCCCGTGCGTATGGATGCATTTATTCAAACCGCCGATGGCAAACATCTTAAAAAAGTATCGCAACGCGCTGTAGAAAACATCACCGCATTGGGCGGCGCAGGCACGGCAGCGGCCTTGCAGCGCACTTTTTTGCGATTTTTTAAAGAATTTAATTACGAAAAAATTGGTTTAAGCTGTCAATTAAGGCAAGATATATGCAAAATGGGCGGAGTGGAGTCAACCCCAACAGGGTACATCATCGTTAAAGGCAAAGGCGCACCCACTGTGAACGTAAATGGCTATACCGAATATGTGAGCTTATCGGATTTAATTGCACGGATGAAACGTATTACTGATAGCAATAGTAAGATGATAGTGAAGTAAATTGGCGAAATAAGTGAATTCGCTACTCCGTCATTCTGAGCGTAGCGAAGAATCCAGCCTTGTTCGATATTGCATGGATTCTTCGCTACGCTCAGAATGACGATGAGGATGGTGTTAAAAGTAACGAAATTGAAAAGGATTTTAAAAATGAAAAAATGGCTCATCGGTTTAAGCGTAGCAGCAGGTTTATCTGCTTGCGTCACCATTAATATTTACTTTCCTGCCGCTGCGGCAGAAAAAGCCGCCGATAAAATTATTGAAGAAGTTTGGCAATTAAAAGATGGTGAGACAAAATCAGGAGCACCAACACCAGAATCTGCGCCAGATCCTGTGCCAGACGCTAAACCTGCAGATGCGCCAGCCAAGTAAAAAGGAGAGTGACATGAAAAATTTACTAGTAGGTTTTGTGCTGTTATCAAGCTTGCTTGCCAATAACTTTGTGAACGCGGCAGAGCCCAATTTAGATGTGAACACACCCGCCATTATTGCCATTAAAGCCAGCATGACAGCTCGCCACTCACAGCTTTTGCCGCATTATGTTAGCGGCGCGGTGGGCTTAACGAAAGATGGCTTTATTGCAGTAAAAGATGCCACCGCCGTGCCTTTACGCGAACGTAGCGGCATTAACAGCTTGGTTGCAGATGAAAATATCGACCGCGCCAAACTGTACAAAGAAATTGCCGCAGGCAACGGCCACCCAGAATGGCAAAACGACATTCAAAACACCTTTGCAGGCCGCTGGATAGATAAAGCGCAGGCGGGTTGGCATTATCAAAGTGGTGGCGCGTGGGTGAAGAAATAGATGTGAAATATCTTAAACTGATTTCATATTAGAGTAACACTATGGTTAATCAAACTAAGTATAAAACTGTTTGTGGCTAATTTATTTGGCAATCATTGCTTGCATTACAATATTGGGGTTTTTTCCTTTGCCTCAAAACCCAAAAGAATATATCAGCATAGTATTTGGCCTTATTTAGTGCATTGGTCTTTCTGGATTCGTTTTTCAACGACGTATTCTGTACAAACTATTTTGGCGAATTTGGCTTAGCTTAATATTTATAGCCACTGGCATGGGCTTTACGCTTTTTATATTTGCAATATTTACTGGCAGCTTCCCAATTTATGGGCAACTTATTTTTTACGGAGCAGTGCTAGTTATAATGTTTCCAATGTTCTACGCGCTATATATACGCCTATCGCTCACCTAGTGTTTGGCAATCAGCATAAAAAACGCACTTGATTTTACCTGATATTTAAACTAAACTAACTAAACTTA
Organism: Methylotenera sp.; assembly: GCA_031369365.1. Classification (GTDB taxonomy): domain Bacteria; phylum Pseudomonadota; class Gammaproteobacteria; order Burkholderiales; family Methylophilaceae; genus Methylotenera_A. The sequence goes on along the minus strand of JANMOP010000078.1, from coordinate 31,630 downwards.
GTTTAAAAAGTGAGCATATATTATGCAAACCATCAATATGCACGACGCAAAAACGCAATTATCGCGCTTGGTAGAGCTGGCGGTGCAGGGCGAGGATTTTATTATCGCCAAGGCAGGCAAGCCGCTGGTGAAGGTGACGCGCGTGGATGCGCCTCTGCCTCAACACAAACGTAAAACGGGTTTTATGCTTGGGCAGGTGAGCGTACCTGATGACTTTGATAGCATGGGTCAAGCCGAAATTGACATGCTGTTTAACCAAAACGCATGAATTGTTTGCTAGACACACACTTGTTGCTGTGGGCGGCTGGCGAGCCACAAAAGCTATCCGTAAAAGCTTTGCATTGGATAGAAAACCCAGAAAATGTGCTGTATTTTAGCCCCGCAAGCTTTTGGGAAATCGCCATTAAAAACCAGTTAGGCCGCGCAGATTTTAAGCTGGACGCACGTTTATTAAAGCGTGGTTTGCTGGATAATGGCTACGTGGAATTGAGCATCAATACCGAGCATAGCTTGCACATTAATTTGCTGCAAAATATTCATAAAGACCCATTTGACCGCATGTTGATTGCACAAGCGACTATTGAAGGCATGGTTTTATTGACCGCCGATGCGACCGTTGCACAATACAACGGTAGCATTCAAAAAGTATAATTTTGGTATTAAAAACATGACCCCAACTCTCGTATTCGACATCGAAACTATCCCCGATACCAATGGCCTGCGCGCGTTATTAGACGTGCCTGCTGAGGCAACAGACGAAGATGTTGCCAACATCGCTTTTCATCAGCGCAGGCAACATAACGGCAGTGATTTTTTGCCTTTGCAGCTGCATCGTATTTGCGCAATTAGCTGCGCGCTACGCGAAGGTAGTAATTTTAAAGTGTGGACGCTGGGCGAAAAAGACGCGAGTGAAAAAGAAATTATTCAACGCTTTTTTGATGGCATAGAGAAATACACGCCGCAAATTATCAGCTGGAATGGCGGTGGATTTGACCTGCCCGTGCTGCATTACCGCGCCATGATAAACCGCATACAAGCCCCGCGCTATTGGGATATGGGCGAGGATGATAAAGATTTTAAGTGGAATAATTACATTAGCCGCTACCACAATCGCCATTTAGATTTGATGGATGTTTTAGCGATGTACAGCCCAAAAAATAACGCACCGCTAGATGACATCGCGCAGCTATGCGGCTTTCTAGGTAAGCTGGGCATGGACGGCAGCAAGGTTTGGGATGCGTTTAAAGACGGCAAAATTGAAGAAATCCGCAACTATTGCGAAACCGATGTCGCCAACACGCACTTGGTTTATTTGCGCTTTCAACTGATGCGCGGCCATTTGACAGAAGCCGCGTATGAGGCCGAGATTAAGCTAGTACGTGAGACTTTGGCGGGATATACGCTTGATGGTAAAAGCCCACATTGGAGCGAGTTTTTAGCGGCATGGCAGTTGTAGGAGCGACGCCCTCGTCGCGAAAAAATTTCGGCGCGAGTCGCGCCTCCTACACAATTATTCCGCACCATAATGCGTTAAAATCGCACCATCTCAAAATCACAGGTTTCCACATGGCTCGCCGCTCCAAAAATCGCAACAAACTCCCTGCAATAGTCGAAATAAAACACGCCACAATCGAGTCGCTAGACCAAGAGGGGCGCGGGGTTGCCCATGTGGATGGCAAAACTATTTTTATCGATGGCGCGCTGCCAAACGAGCAAGTTACCTATCAATCCATTCGCATCAAACCCAGTTATGAGGTAGCCAATGTGGTGGAAGTTTTGCTAGCGTCAAGTGAACGCGTCACGCCAAAATGCCCGCACTACGGTCTGTGTGGCGGCTGCAAGCTGCAACACATGGATGCCACCGCGCAAATCACTGCCAAGCAACAAATGTTAGAAGCCGATTTATGGCATATAGGCAAAGTTAAGGCAAAAAATATGTTGCCGCCGCTATATGGCCCCACTTGGGGTTATCGCCACAAAGCGCGTTTAAGCGTGAAATATGTGCAGAAAAAAGAGCGTGTGCTGGTAGGTTTTAACGAAAAAGGCACGCGATTTGTGGCGGATATGAATAGCTGCGAAGTGCTTGTGCCTGAGGTTTCCGCTTTGATTGCGCCGTTGGAAAGCATGATTTTTGAGCTGAGCATTCGCGATAAATTGCCGCAAATTGAGCTGGCTGTTGGGGAAGGCTCAAATAATTCGCGCGAAAGCGCTAGTGTTATCGTCCTAATTTTGCGCATCATGGATACGCTAACAGACAACGATGAAGCATTGCTGAAGGCCTTTGCCGATAATCACAAAGTACAAATTTGGACGCAAACAAAAGGTCCTGATACGATTAAGCCGTTTTGGCCTTTAGATGGAGCGTCGCTTAAATATAGCCTGCCCGAGTTTGATTTAACTTACCCATTTAAACCGAATGAATTCACCCAAGTTAACACTGCAATCAACCAACAAATGGTGCACAGCGCCATGCAATTACTTGCGCCAAAACAAGACGATAAAATTGCCGATTTCTTTTGCGGCATCGGTAATTTTACGCTGCCAATCGCCCGCAGTGGTGCATCGGTATTGGGGCTTGAAGGCCTGAGCAACTTAGTGGATAGAGCCAATGAAAGCGCCGCTTTAAACAAAATAAGCAACGCATCATTTGGTGTGGCTGATTTATTTAAAATGACTGAAGAAAGTCTAGCAGACCTAAATTTAAAACATGGCAAGTTCGATAAATGGCTTATCGATCCGCCGCGCGATGGTGCATTTGAGCTAATTAAAGCCATTACGGAAGCCACCGCACCAATGCTCATTGTCTATGTATCGTGCAACCCCGCCACACTGGCGCGCGACGCTGGCGTTTTAGTCAATGAAAAAGGCTACACACTAAGCGCGGCGGGCGCTATCAATATGTTCCCGCACACTGCGCATGTGGAGTCGATCGCTTGTTTTGTTAAAACAAGTTGAACATTATTTACAAAACTTTACTTACAAAACTTTAATTACTAAATTCGGAATTGGCTAGATTCGGCTTATCTTTTTTCTTGCCGAGTGCCAAAGAAATCAGTTTGAGTTCTTCGGTTATCCATGCTGTAGGCAGTTCTTGCTCCTACTGCAAGCAAAAGTAAGCCGCCTGCCATGGCGATATTTTTTAAAAATAAAATCATCTGCATTTGGTCGGCAAAATTTGTATGAAAAATGATGGCGGCTAGTATAGAAAAGGCGGCCAGCGCAAATGCGGCGTAGCGTGTTTTAAAACCCACCGCTACCGCCAAGCCACCCAGCACTTCTAGCGCTATCGTCGGCCATAGTAATATTGTGGGCAAGCCTGCAGATTGCATGTAACCCATGGTGCCTGCAGGATCCATAATTTTGCCTACGCCTGCTAAAATAAAAATGAGTGCCAGCATCATGCGGCCTAGCGGTTGTACAAAAGCGGTCATGTTGATTCTCCATATTGAAATTGAAAAATTACTACACGCAATTATTTAATCACAAATTGATAATACAAACACGTTTTTTGTGCCAGTTATGACAATTAAATGTGCTTAAATCGGGTAAACTTGTGGCATGAAATGGCTCACACTAATGCTGCTAAGCTTATATTTATCCGCTTGCAAACCTAACGAAACGCAACCTGATATCCGCTTTGCCATCGCACAAGCACCGCTTAATTTAGACCCACGTTATGCCACCGATGCCGCATCTGAGCGCGTCAATCGCCTCATTTATCAGCCTTTAGTGGATTTTGATGCTGCCTCAAGACCCGCATGGATATTAGCTCGTGGCGATGCTTTAAATGATAAAAATTATCGATTCACATTGCAAAAAAATGCCAAATTTCACAATGGCGATGCACTTACAGCAGATGATGTGAAAGCGACTTATGATTCGTTGCTGAGTTTAAAAGATTCGCCACATGTCGCTGAATTTGCCAATATTGAGCGCATTAAAGTAGAAGATGAAAACACAGTTTTATTTCAGTTAAAACAGCCAGATAAGCATTTTGTTGCCAAGCTAATTATTGGCATTTTGCCTAAAAGTTTAATCGAAAAAAACCACGATTTTTCGCATCATCCAGTGGGCAGTGGCGCGCTTAAATTTGTATCTTGGCAAAATAAACTGATGCTTAAAAGAACTAGCGATAATCAAATCATTTCGCTGCAAGAAGTGAAAGACCCAACGGTGCGCGTACTTAAATTATTACGTGGCGAGGCAGATTTAATACAAGGAGATTTGCCGCCAGAGCTAGTCAAACATTTGCAAAGCCAACCTGAAATTAGCGTTAAAACAAGTTTGGGTGCAAATTTCTCTTACCTTGGTTTAAATATGCAAGACGCTGTTTTAAAAAACAAAAAGGTAAGGCTGGCAATTGCACACGCGATTAACCGACAAGCGATTATAGATAAAGTAATGGTGCAAAGCTCACGCATTGCGGGTGTGATTTTGCCACCAGAACACTATACCAATAAAAACATAACTTTAAGGCCATATGCCTACAATCCAGTATTAGCGAGGAGTTTACTGATGGAAGCGGGCGTAAAATTACCGTTAAAATTAGTGTATAAAACTAGCACCGATGCACAGCGCGTGCGTTTTGCCACGATTTTACAAGCGCAAATGCGTCCTGCTGGCATTGAGCTTGAAATTCGCAGCCTAGATTGGGGCACATTTTTCGCCGATGTAAAAGCGGGTAATTTTCAACTTTATGGGCTGACTTGGGTGGGTATCAAAACGCCAGAAATTTACGCCAAAGCCTTTGGTAGCCAAAACTTTCCACCCAATGGTTTTAATCGCGGGCGCTATGCAGAGGCGGAGTTGGACATACTGCTGGCCGATGAAAACTGGCCAGCCGCTACGCAACGTATTCACGCGCAATTACCCTATATTCCACTGTGGTACGAAGGGCAATTTGTTGCTTTTGGTAAAAATATCAGCAATTACTCACCAAAACCTGATGGCAATTGGGATGATTTAACAAAGATAATTAGATCAGTAAAATAACAAAATAAATTGTGTTATATTGTACACATTGTGTTTTTTAGGAGTGCGCTATGAGCGGAACTGTAACTTTAAGATTGGATGATGAAGTTAAAATCAAGCTGGAAAAATTGGCGGAATCTACGCATCGAAGTCGTTCTTTCTTGGCCGCAGAAGCGATAAAAGCTTATGTTGAAAATAACGAATGGCAAATCGCCGAAATTCACCAAGCCTTAAAAGAAGCTGATGCGGGCGATTTTGCCTCGCAAGACGAAGTGAATGCAGTAGCGAACAAATGGCGCACTAAATAAGCGCCATGCAAGTTGTGTGGCTAAAAAATGCGCTTAATAATTTAGATGAAATTGCCGAGTATATTTCGCAAGATAACCCGCAAGCCGCGCAGCATGTGGTGGATTTGATTGTTGAACAAGTGAATCAATTGGCTACACAGCCAGCTTTAGGGCGGCCAGGCAGGGTGGTGGGTTCGCGCGAATTGGTGATTAGCAGCTCGCATTACTTAGTGCCATACCGCATTAAAAATAATACGGTTGAGGTTTTGCGCGTGTTTCATACATCGCGCAGGCTGCCAACTAATTGGTGATAATAGATGCGCATCGAAATACTTATCTCAAACCAAACCTTAACGTTGTATGACGACGATGGTGGATTAGTGGCGCACTATCAAGTTTCTACCGCCGCAAATGGTGTTGGTTGCGAGAAGAATAGTGGTTGCACGCCGCTTGGCAATCACATCATTCGCGCGAAAATTGGCGCGGGTGCAGCGCCGAATACTGTCTTTGTGGGACGCAGGACGACGGGTGAGATTTGCACGCCAGAACTCATGACGCAATATCCAAATCGCGATTGGATTTTGACGCGGATTTTATGGCTTTCAGGTAAAGAAATCGGCAAAAATAGGCTTGGTAATGTGGATACCATGCAGCGTTATATTTACATTCACGGTACGCCAGATAGCACAGATATGGGTGCAGTCGGCTCGCATGGCTGTATTCGTATGCGTAATGATGACGTGATTGCGCTGTTTGATTTGGTTGAGGCGGGTACGCCTGTGTTGGTTTTGGAATGAGTCAATTAAATTACTTAACTGTCATTGCGAGGCGCAACGCGCCGCGGCAATCCATAAGCCAAGTTAAATGGATTGCTTCGTTACTGCGTTCCTCGCAATGACGGATTTTGGGAGTTTTACTTGGGTTTATTGAGACATTTTATAAGCTTCGCCACCGTCATTTTCGGTGTGCTTTTGCTCACTTTTTTATTGATTCACCTCGTGCCTGGTGATCCAGTGGAGGTGATGTTGGGTGAATCGGCAAGTGTGGCAGATCGAGACCAATTGCGCGCTGAATTAGGCCTGAATCAGCCTTTAATTCAACAGTTTGGCAGCTATTTGAACAAGTTAAGCCATGGCGATTTTGGCAACTCTATTCACACCAAGCAACCCATTATCGACATGCTTAAATCGCGCTACCCAGCCACGCTTAAGTTGGCGATTTTGTCGTTGCTTATAGGCTTAAGTATCGGCATTCCATTAGGCATTTACGCCGCATTAAAGGCAAATCATTGGCAAGATTTCGTGGTCACAATCGTCAGCGTGCGCCTATCTGCCATGCCCGCGTTTTGGCTGGGGCCAATGCTCATGTTGGTTTTCGCGGTGTGGCTGGGCTGGCTGCCAGTCAGCGGTATGGAATCTAACCGTTCGATTATTTTGCCCGCCATTACGCTGGGTTTTGGCTTAAGCGCAATACTCACGCGTATGACGCGAACCAGTTTGCTGGAAGTGCTGAATGACGATTACATTCGCACCGCGCGCGCCAAAGGTTTATCTGAAAAAACCGTCATTATTCGTCATGCTTTGCGCGCCGCCTTGTTGCCGATTATTACCATTGTAGGCCTGCAAATGAGTAGCTTGTTAGCTGGCACGGTGATTACCGAAACCGTGTTTTCGTGGGATGGCATTGGGCGGTTACTGGTGGAGAGCATCGAAAAGCGCGATTACCCCGTGACGCAAGCCTGTGTGCTGTTGGTGGCTTTGAGCTATGTATTAGTAAATTTAGCAACGGATGTGTTGTACAGGTTTGCCGACCCGCGGGTTAAGTTTGGAACTTAAGTATATGCAACTTTATTATAAAAAATCACCAATTTTTTACGCCATCATTCTCGCGCAGGCGGGAATCCATTTTGATTTTAGATATTTTTTTTATAGTGGATTGTCGCCTGCACGGGAATGACGATATGAAACAATTCGCCGCATGTATTTTAGCTTTTTGGGTAATCGCAGTGGTTTTGGGACAATTATTCCATTTAAACCCCAATCATATTGATCTCAACGCGATTTTAGCTTCTGCAAACTCGCAATACTGGCTGGGCACAGATGACTTAGGCCGCGATATTTTAGCGCGCATTTTAAGCGGGGTAAAAATCTCGTTTACAGTGGCAGTTTTTGTATCACTCATCACCATGACTATCGGCGTATTTATTGGCTTGCTGGCAGGTTTTTATGGCGGTAAAATCGATAGCTTGTTAATGAAAATTACCGATATTTTTCTCGCCTTCCCAGGCATATTATTGGCGATTGCCTTTGCCGCCGTGCTTGGCCCGGGCATTGCAAATTTAATGATTGCGTTGTGCATTACGGGCTGGGTAAGCTACGCGCGCCTTACGCGCGGCCAAACACTTAGCTTGCGTAATCGCCAGCATGTGCAAGCCGCAGAATCGCTAGGCGCAAACGTGCCGAGACTGTTGATTAAACACATTTTACCGTTGTTAGGCTCCCTATTAATTGTAGAGGCGACATACAGCTTGGCGAGTATAATGATTGCCGAGGCTAGTTTGTCGTTTCTGGGGCTGGGCATACAAGCGCCAAATGCCAGCTGGGGCGCTATGTTGCGCGATGGCGTGCGCTATATGTTGGTCGCGCCGCATTATGTGCTAATTGTTGGATTAAGCTTGATGAGCTTGATTTTGGCAATTAATCTAGGAGGAGACTATCTGCGTGATAAAATGGATGTTCGCACAGCAGTTAATTAAGGAATCACTTGAGCAATTTAGATACAGATGTAAACATGGTCACTTGGCTAGAAAAAGGCAAGCCACAATCGGCAGTTTGGCAAAGTGAGGCCAATGCAACACCGCCCAAAAACATCATTATTGCAGATGATACGACTAATGCAAAAGTGGCCTATAAGCAAGTGTGCGAGGGTGCGTCATTGCTGTATCGGGGTGATTTTCAAAACGCTAAACAATTGCTGCAAGCTATTACGCGTAAAGTTGATATTAAGCCTATTTTACCAGCAGAAAATTTAACTCTAGCCTTTCACCAACATCGTGCGCGGCAAATTCAGCGCGCTAGCATAACCAATAAAATTTTAATCGAATTAAATCACGGCGCTTGCGATTTAAAACGCGCGCCTAATGTAAAAGATGCCGTGGCTGGTGCGCTAATTACCAATGCTAAGTTGGATAAAGTGCCTGCAAAATTGGTACTATCTTTAAGAGAATTGTTAGGGATAATGGGCGCACACGAATGGCGCAAAAAAGGCGTGTCTATCGATGCCCTACCAGCCAATATCCACGCGCACTATGGCGTGTATAGCCCAATTCGTGGTGAGTATTTAGAGTTGATTAATTCGACATCTTTTGGCAATGCAAAAACCGCGTTTGATATTGGCACAGGCACTGGCGTCATCGCCGCAATTTTAGTTACGCGCGGCATTAAAGCCGTCATCGCGACGGATAACAGCATTCGCGCACTCAACTGCGCGGCTGAAAATATAGAAAAACTTAATTTAAAACAATACATTACGATTGAAAAAGCGAATTTATTCCCCAGCGGCCATAAAAAAGCTGATTTAATCGTCTGCAACCCGCCATGGCTACCAGCCAAGGCGAATGCGGCGATTGAGCATGCCATTTACGACCCGAATAGCGCGATGTTAAAAGGCTTTTTGAGCGGCGTGATGGCGCATTTGAATGACGACGGCGAAGCTTGGTTGATACTGTCAGATTTAGCTGAACATTTGGGTTTGCGTACGAATGAAGAGTTGATGCTATGGATTACGGATGCAGGTTTAAGTGTGATTGAGAAGTTGGATATTGCGCCAAAACATGCCAAAAGTAGCGACCAGTCAGATCCTCTGTATGCGGCGCGGGTAAAGGAAACGACGAGTCTTTATCGCTTGAAGCCCTAATCTGATCTGTCATTCTGAGCGCAGCGAAGAATCCAGTTGTTTATAGCTTAAAAGCTGGATTCTTCGCTGCGCTCAGAATGACGGAGTTTTAAGATTTTGTGGGTAAAATAGCACTTGTTAAATGCACAAATAAAACATAAATCAAAAGAAAGTAAAGCATGTCACTAGGCCCAGTCATGTTAGACCTTGTCGGCACAGAACTTACTGCCGATGACATCAAAAGATTGCAGCATCCGCTAGTGGGCGGTGTGATTTTATTTGGCCGCAACTTTGTTAATTGTACGCAATTAGCTGCCCTAACAGCCAGTATCCATGCGGTTCGCCAGCCACCTTTATTAATCGCAGTAGATCACGAAGGCGGGCGTGTGCAACGCTTTCGCGATGGCTTTACTAAAATTCCACCCATGCGAGAGTTTGGTAAAATTTGGGATACAGATCGCAAAAAAGCCAAAGAACTAGCGGTGCAAGCGGGTTGGATTTTAGCCGCAGAATTACGCGCACATGGCGTGGATTTTAGCTTTACGCCTGTGTTAGATATGGATTACGGCGATAGCTTGGTGATTGGCGACCGTGCTTTTCACAAAGATACAACGGCCATTAACGAGCTGGCTTTTAGCCTGATGCAAGGCCTTAAAAAAGGTGGTATGCAGGCGGTAGGCAAGCATTTTCCAGGGCATGGTTTTGTGGTGGCCGATTCGCATGTGAGCATACCCATTGACGAGCGTAGTTTTGATGAAATTGCCGCTAACGATATGCAGCCGTTTCGGCAGATGATTGATGAAGGCTTGGCGGCAATTATGCCCGCACATGTGATTTACCCAAAAGTAGACGACAAACCTGCGGGTTTTTCGGCAAAGTGGCTACAAAAAGTATTACGTGAAAGATTAGGTTTTAATGGTGCAATTTTTTCAGATGATTTAAGCATGGAAGGCGCAACCGTAGGCGGCGACGTGACCAAGCGTAGTTTAGCCGCGTTATATGCGGGTTGTGACATGGTGCTACTGTGCAATCGCCCCGATATGGCAGATGAATTGCTGGAAAATTTGCAATGGAAAATGCCCGCGCAAAGTATCATCCGCCTAGCGCACATGCACGGCGCACGACACCCAGAAACCCCCCAGCATTTACTGCACAATGGTGAATTTGTAGCCGCAATAAAGCGCGTTGGTAGGGTAGGCAAAGCCGAATCGGATTTGTTTGCTTAAGCGGCTTTTACATTGACCAAGTGGCGAGTCAAGCGTAGAATTCGCGCCAATTCTTAAGGCGCATTAGTCTTTAAATCAAAGAAAGCCATGACCCCAAAGTCGTCTCAAAAACCCACTCAAAAATTAGTCGTTGCCAATTGGAAAATGCACGGCAACCTCGAGCAAAATGCCGCTTTACTGACGGAATTTGTTAAAAATTTAACTCACCTAAAACACACGCAAGTGGTTGTTTGCGCGCCTTATCCTTACCTTGCTCAATTACAAACTATGCTGCAAAACACCAGTATTGCTTGGGGCGCGCAAAATGTGGCTAAGAACGAGGTTGGCGCTTTTACTGGTGAGGTAAGCGCGGCTATGTTAAAAGATTTTGGTGCAACTTATGTGATTATTGGACACTCTGAACGAGCAACTGCGTATTGCGAATCGGACGAAAATATAGCCACCAAATTTATGCAAGCTAAAAAGCACGGTTTAACGCCAATATTGTGTGTGGGCGAGACACTAAACGAGCGCGAAGCGGGCATGATGGAAATGGTGGTCGGCAAACAACTCGACGCTATTATTAGCTCGCACGGAGCAGCAGTTTTTGCAGATGCGGTGATTTCTTATGAACCAATATGGGCAATAGGCACGGGCTTGGCAGCCACGCCAGAGCAAGCTAAAACCATGCACAAATTCATCCGCAATAAGCTTGCAAACCTAAGTGTAGAGGCGGCGAATCGCTTAAAAATCCTCTACGGGGGGAGCGTAAATCAGCAAAATGCGGTACAATTATTCCTTGTCGAAAATATCGACGGTGGGCTGATTGGCAAGTGCTCACTTAACGCGCAACAATTTGAAGGAATCTGCCAAGCGGCTGAAACATCTGGCCTGTAGGATAAACGCGAGAAAATGGGCGTGGAATTTTCCGAAGAATCAACCTGAAAATTTAATCGCAATAATGGCAAATAAATAGGTAAAGCAATGGAACAACTCATCACAATTATTCACGTTTTAGCAGCAGCAGGCGTCATCGGCTTGGTATTGTTGCAGCACGGCAAAGGTGCAGATATGGGCGCGGCTTTCGGTAGCGGCGCCTCTGGTAGCTTGTTTGGTGTGAGCGGCTCATCTAATTTTATGAGCAAAGCTACCGCCGCTTGCGTGGTGGTATTTTTTGCCACCAGCTTAACGCTTGCCTATATGGCAAGCCATCGTTCGGGCAATGGCAGCGTGGTAAAAGCGCCAGAAGTTAAAGCTACAACGGTAAAATCAGACGAAGCCAAATCAACAGAAACAACACCAGCAGGCAGCGCTGCGAAAGATATTCCTAACTAATTAGGTTGAACCTAGTAATTGCCGTCGTGGTGGAATTGGTAGACACGCAACCTTGAGGTGGTTGTGACTAAGGTCGTGAGAGTTCGAGTCTCTCCGTCGGCACCAAAATAATAATGTTTTAAGTAGCTAACTATTTGATTTAGTAACAAAAAGAGAGAAATCAAATACAGCTCATAAAGTTTGCTTATGTGGTTCTTATGTAGTTTTAGTGCGTTAGGAAAATTCTGTGCTGGAAAATTATTTTCCAATTTTGTTGTTCATCTTAGTAGGCCTAGTTATTGGGCTAGGGCCGCTTATCCTCGGTAAATTGGTTTCACCTCACAAACCCGATTCAGAAAAAAACTCCCCTTACGAATGCGGTTTTGAAGCATTTGAAGACGCGCGCATGAAGTTTGACGTGCGTTATTACTTAGTTGCCATTTTATTTATACTTTTCGATTTAGAAATCGCATTTTTATTCCCTTGGGCTGTCGTACTTCAGGAAATCGGCTTGGCTGGTTTCTTGGCGATGTTGCTGTTTTTGGGTGTGCTCGTCGTTGGTTTCATTTATGAGTGGGTAAAAGGCGCGCTGGAATGGGATTAGAAGGTGTAATCGAAAAAGGTTTTGTGACCACTACGCTAGATACGGTGATTAACTACACGCGTACTGGCTCGATGTGGCCGATGACGTTTGGGCTGGCTTGCTGCGCGGTCGAGATGATGCACGCGGGTGCGGCGCGCTACGATTTAGACCGCTTTGGTATTGTGTTTCGTCCCAGCCCGCGTCAATCCGATGTGATGATTGTGGCGGGTACGCTAGTCAATAAAATGGCGCCTGCACTGCGTAAAGTGTACGACCAAATGGCCGAGCCGCGTTGGGTGATTAGCATGGGAAGCTGCGCCAATGGTGGCGGTTATTATCATTATTCCTACGCCGTGGTACGCGGTTGCGACCGTATTGTGCCAGTGGATGTGTATGTGCCAGGCTGCCCTCCCACAGCCGAAGCGCTGTTGTACGGTATTATTCAGTTGCAGAAAAAAATCAGACGTACCAATACAATTGCCCGTTAACAAATAAAAAAGCATAAATTAATAAAAAAACATGGCAACTAAATTAGAAAACTTATCCGCGCAATTAAAGCTCGCTTTAAACGACAACATCACTAAGCTAGATCTGGCTTTTGGCGAGCTTACCATTGAGTGCAAAGCTGATCATTTAATTGCAGTTTGCAACAAATTGCGTGATCACGCTGAGCTAAAATTTGAGCAACTCATCGATTTGTGCGGCGTGGATTATAGCGAGTACAAAGATGGACAGTGGCAAGGCGCAAAATACGTTGTTGTGTTGCACCTGCTTTCTGTCAGCTTAAATCAGCGTGTGCGCTTAAAAGTTTTTGCAGAAGATGATGATTTCCCTGTGCTACCAACGCTAGTAGAAGTATGGCCAGCCGCCAATTGGTACGAGCGTGAAGCCTTTGATTTATATGGCATTATGTTTGAAAATCATCCTGATTTACGGCGTATTCTCACCGATTATGGTTTTGTTGGCCACCCGTTCCGTAAAGATTTCCCCATGATTGGCAACGTTGAAATGCGCTACGACCCCGAGCAGCAACGCGTGATTTATCAGCCAGTTTCTATCGATATGCGTAACAACGTGCCACGCGTGATTCGCGAAGAAGGCAGTCATGGCTGAGATTAGAAACTACACCATGAATTTTGGCCCGCAACACCCTGCCGCGCACGGCGTGCTGCGCTTGGTGTTAGAGCTGGATGGCGAAGTGATTCAGCGTGCTGATCCGCATATTGGTTTGCTGCATCGCGCGACTGAAAAATTAGCTGAAAATCGTACTTATCTGCAATCCATTCCGTATATGGATCGCCTTGATTATGTGTCGATGATGGCGAATGAGCATGCGTATGTGATGGCGATTGAAAAGATGATGGGCTTAGAAGTGCCGATTCGCGCGCAGTATATCCGTGTGATGTTTGATGAAATCACTCGCGTGTTGAATCATTTGCTGTGGCTTGGCGCGCACGCGCTGGATGTGGGCGCGATGACGGTGTTTCTGTATGCGTTTCGCGAGCGCGAAGACCTCTTCGATTGCTACGAAGCGGTTTCTGGCGCGCGTATGCACGCTGCTTATTACAGGCCAGGCGGCGTTTATCGCGATTTACCAAACCGTATGCCGCAACACGAAACGACTAAATTTCGTAGTGCTAAAGAGATTCACAAGCTCAATGAAAATCGCCAAGGCAGTTTGCTAGATTTTATTGAAGATTTTACTAAAAGATTCCCCACTTACATCGATGAATACGAAACGCTACTCACCGATAATCGTATCTGGAAACAGCGCACCGTGGGCATTGGCGTAGTGTCGCCAGAACGCGCGCTGGCGCTAGGCTTTACAGGGCCGATGTTACGTGGCAGCGGTGTTGAGTGGGATTTGCGTAAAAAACAACCTTATGAGGTTTATGCAGATTTAGATTTTGATATTCCCGTAGGTGTAAACGGCGATTGCTACGACCGTTATTTGGTGCGCATGGAAGAATTTCGGCAATCGAATAACATCATCAAACAATGCATTACTTGGCTGCGCGCTAACCCTGGTGCGGTGATTACGACTAATAATAAAGTGGCACCGCCAGATCGTGAAAGCATGAAAACCAATATGGAAGACATGATTCACCATTTTAAACTGTTTACCGAAGGTTTTCACGTACCTGCGGGCGAGGCCTACGCGGCGGTGGAGCATCCAAAGGGTGAGTTTGGCATTTATATGGTTTCGGATGGCGCGAATAAGCCATATCGCCTTAAAATTCGCGCGCCTGGCTTTCCGCACTTAGCGGCGCTGGACGAAATGGTGCAGGGGCATATGATTGCTGACCTTGTAGCTATTATTGGTACGCAGGATATTGTTTTCGGTGAAATCGACCGATAAAAAAGCAAAACTAGCCACAGATAAACACAAGTGAACACAGATAAATTACTAGCTTACGACACCACTTCTCACGGCTTAATATTCGAGCCGTGCAACAGAACTCATGGCTTGAATATCTGTGTTAATCCGTGTTCATCTGTGGCTAAAATGTTCTTAAGAAATAAATCATGTTAAGTAAACAAGCAATTGAAAAAATAGATTACGAGCTGACGAAATATCCCGCTGACCAACGCCAAGCGGCGGTAATGTCTGCGCTGCGTATTGTGCAAGCTGAGCGGGGCTGGTTGTCTAAAGACAGCATTTCTGAAGTGGCGGTTTATTTGCGTATGCCAGATATTGCGGCAATGGAAGTGGCAACGTTTTACAATATGTACGATTTAGAAAATGTGGGTAAATATAAAATTACTATTTGCACCAATATTTCGTGCATGTTGCGCGATTCAGATGCGATTGTGAATCACCTGCAAGCCAAGCTGGGCGTTGGCTTTAACCAAGTGACTGCGGACGGTAAATTCTGCCTAAAAGAGGGTGAATGTATGGGCGCATGTGGCGGCGCACCTTTGATGACGGTGAATAATCACACTATGCACGAATTTTTAACGCCCGAAAACGTAGATGTTATTTTGGAAAGCTTGACGTAATGGTGACCGAAACCACTAAAACCAATACGCCAATCATGAGCGACCCAAAAGGCCAAACCTTGCTGTGTTTACGCACGCTTAGCGAGGAAAATCCCGCCTCATTAGCCACTTACGAAAAGCTTGGCGGTTACGCGCAGCTTAAAAGAATCGTGACGGAGAAAGTAAAAGCAGTCGATATTATTTCGCAAGTAAAGCTGTCTGGCTTGCGCGGGCGTGGTGGCGCGGGCTTCCCAACGGGCTTGAAATGGAGCTTTATGCCGCGCTATTTTGACGGCACAAAATACCTAGTTTGCAACTCGGATGAAGGCGAACCTGGCACGTTTAAAGACCGTGATATTTTGCGTTACAACCCACATCAGTTGATTGAAGGTATGGCGATTGCCGCCTATACATTGGGTGCGCGCGTGGGTTACAACTACATTCATGGCGAAATTTGGCAAGATTACGAAATTTTTGAAAATGCGCTGCATGAGGCGCGAGCTGCTGGCTATATTGGCGAAAATTTGTTTGGCACAAACTTTAGTGTCGATTTGTATGCTGTACATGGCTACGGTGCTTATATCTGCGGCGAAGAAACAGCGCTGATTGAATCTATTGAAGGCAAAAAAGGCCAACCACGCTTTAAGCCGCCATTCCCCGCTAGTTATGGCGTGTTTGGTAAGCCGACCAATGTAAATAATACCGAAAGTTTTGCAAGCATTCCGTGGATTTTACAGCACGGCGGCCAAGCTTTTGCCGATTTAGGCGTAGTAAATTCTGGTGGAACAAAGCTATTTTCGGTTTCAGGCCACGTAGAAAATCCAGGCAATTATGAAGTGAAAATGGGCACGACTTTTGCAGATTTACTGAATATGTCAGGCGGTATTTGGAAAGGTCGCAAGCTTAAAGCGGTGATTCCAGGCGGGCCATCTACACCCGTGATGACGGCAGAAATGATCGCAGGTGTAACCATGGATTATGACGGCCTAAGTAAGGCAGGCTCTAGCTTGGGCGCGGGTTCGATGATAGTGATGGACGAAACGACGTGCATGGTAAAAGCGCTAAAACGTTTGAGCTATTTCTTTTATGAGGAAAGCTGCGGCCAGTGTACGCCTTGCCGCGAAGGCACGGGCTGGGTGTATCGCGTGATTAATCGCATTACCGAGGGCAAAGGTAAAATGGAAGATTTGGAATTATTAACCAGCGTTAGCAGTAATATTTCTGGGCGTACTATTTGTGCGCTGGGCGATGCTGCGGCCACGCCAGTGCTTAGTTTTATTAAGCATTTCAGGCCAGAGTTTGAGTATTATATTCAGCACGGAAAAAGCATGGTAGATGGCAAATGAAAACTAAACTTAGCCACAGATGCACACAGATAAACACAGATAACCAGATGCACACGGATATTAAAACTAAAATGTCGTTAAATGATTTTAATTGTATGGGTTTTTATCTGTCTCAATCTGTGTTCATCTGTGGCAGAAATAGATTTTTGAAAACAAATTATGGTTAACATTGAAATAGACGGCAAAGCGCTTGAGGTCGAATACGGCAGCACCATCATTGATGCGGCTGACAAGGTCGGTATTGCCATTCCGCGTTTTTGCTATCACAAAAAATTGTCGGTGGCGGCTAACTGCCGCATGTGCTTGGTGCAGGTGGAAAAATTCGCCAAGCCACTGCCCGCCTGTGCCACGCCTGTGGCTGATGGCATGAAGATTTTTACGCGCAGTAAAGAAGCAGTTGAAGCACAAAAATCGGTGATGGAATTTTTGCTAATTAATCACCCACTGGATTGCCCGATTTGCGACCAAGGCGGTGAGTGCGATTTGCAAGACATCGCGGTAGCTTATGGCACGAGTGGGTCAAGATATACCGAAGAAAAACGCGTCGTGTTTAACAAAAATATCGGGCCATTAATCAGCACCGATATGACGCGTTGCATTCAATGTACACGCTGCGTGCGCTTTTTAAAAGAAGTCGGCGGTATGCAAGAGCTAGGCCTGGTGGGTCGTGGCGAACATGTGGAAATTACCGCTTATGTGGATAAAAGTGTGAACTCGGAACTCTCGGGCAACATCATCGATTTGTGCCCAGTTGGCGCGTTGACTTCGAAGCCTTTTAGATATTCTGCGCGCAGTTGGGAGCTTGTCCGCAGGCCAAGCATTGCGCCGCACGACGGGTTGGGCTCGCACATTGAAGTGCACGTAAAAGACAACAAAGTAATGCGCGTATTGCCACGCGAAAAAGAGAGTATCAACGAATGCTGGTTGTCAGACCGCGACAGATTTTCTTATGAAGGTTTGAATAGCCCAGACCGCTTAAAAGTACCGATGATTAAGCTCAACGGCGCATGGCAAGAAACCGACTGGAAAACCGCGCTGGAATTCGCTGCTGGGCAATTGAAAGACATCACTAAACAACATGGTGGCGATGCTTTAGGCGTATTGGTTTCTCCTAACAGCACCATGGAGGAAGGTTATTTAATCAAGCAATTAGCGCATGGTTTAGGCTGCGATAACGTGGATTATCGCTTGCGCCAAACTGATTTTAGGCTGGATGGCAAGCGCGTCGGTACGCCGTGGATGGGCTGCAATATTCAGGATATTGAATCTCTGGATAGGATATTGTTGATTGGCAGCAACTTGCGAAACGAACATCCATTGCTTGCACAACGCTTCCGCAAGGCGGTTGCTAATGGCGCGGAGTTGTCGATTGTTAGCCCGCTCGATAATGATCCGCTGATGGATGTAGCGCATAAAGTTATCGTGCGCCCCAACGATATGGTGAACGTGCTGGGGCAAATTCTTAAAGCCATGTCTAAATTGCAACGTTTGTCTTTATGTTTGCCACCTTCGCTAGAACTATTATTAGGCGATATTAAAGTACGTGATAACACGCAAGCCATGGCCGAAAGCTTGGCTGGTTTAGGTGGCGAGGTTGATTTGGTCGCACCAAAAGTAGGCATTTTCTTGGGTAATATGGCGCTAAGCGACCCCAGATTTACCGAAATGTATAGCATGGCCGAAGCCATTGGTGGCATTAGTGGCGCGCAAGGTGGCATATTGCCCGCAGCCGCCAATAGCACGGGTATGCATTTGATGGGCGTAATGCCTGCGACACTTGGAATGCACGCCAGAGAGATGCTAGAGCAGCCGCGCAGGGCTTACTTACTATTAAATATTGAGCCAGAATTAGATTGTCAACACGCAGCATTAGCCAAAGCCGCAATGGCAGAAGCCGAATGTGTAGTCGCGCTTACCGCGTTTAAATCTGAAGCGTTAGAAAACGCCGATGTGCTATTGCCAATTGCACCGTTTACCGAAACTTCAGGCACATTTATGAGCATGGAAGGCCGCGTACAAAGCTTTGCCGCCGCCTGTAAGCCGCTTGGCGAATGTCGCCCAGCATGGAAAGTATTGCGCGTATTAGCAAATACTTTAGGTTTAAATGGTTTTGATTTTGATAGTAGCGAACAAGTTAAGACTGCCATATTTAAGGGCGAAAAACCTTCTGCAGTGGTGTGGCGTAGCCTCAATAACAACTTGAAAGAGTTGGTGGAAATTCAAGTCAATATCAAGCACGCTGGCTTGCAACGCATCGGCGAAGTGCCGCAATACGAATCTGATCCGATTGTGCGCCGCTCTGCGCCATTGCAAAAAACCAAATACAACACGCAACCAATGGCACGTATGCGCGCCGAACAAATGGCTGCACTTGGGTTGGCAGAAGGCGATACGGTATTGGCCAAGCAAGATAAAGGCAGCGCGGTATTGCAAGTTAAGCTGGATAATCACGTGGCGATGGGCTGCGTGCGTGTGACGGCATCGCACGAAGGCTCCACTGGTTTGGGCGATTTGATGGGTGAGATTACCATTGAAAAGGTTGCAGCAGAAGCTAATCAGCAAGCGGAGGCGACTGCTTAATGCAAATGCTTGCTAACCTATTTGGTAGTTGGTGGCCAGCAGTGCAGTTGACTGGCTGGACGCTGATTAAAATCATCGCTATCGTAGCGCCGCTGATGATAGCAATTGCCTATTTAACATTGGCCGAGCGCAAGGTGATTGGCTATATGCAAGTACGCATTGGGCCGAATCGTGTTGGTTATTTTGGCCTGTTACAGCCGATTGCTGACGGCGTAAAGCTGTTATTCAAAGAAATTATTTTACCTAGCGCATCCAGTAAAACGCTATTTTTTATTGGGCCGATTTTAGCCATTGCACCTGCATTTGCGGCTTGGGCGGTGATTCCGTTTGATGGTACAAAGGTACTCGCCAATATTGACGCGGGTTTGTTGTATATTTTGGCGATGACCTCAGTGGCGGTGTACGGCGTGATTATTGCAGGTTGGGCGAGTAATTCTAAGTATGCGTTTTTGGGTTCGCTTAGGTCGGCCGCACAAATTGTCAGCTACGAAATCGCCATGGGCTTTGCGCTGGTGGGCGTGTTAATGTGCGCCAATTCGCTCAACCTTGGCAAAATTGTCATGGGGCAAGGCGGCGGTTTTTGGCATTGGTACTTTATTCCGCTTTTTCCGCTGTTTATTGTGTATTTTATTAGCGCGGTGGCAGAGACCAACCGCGCGCCGTTTGACGTGGCCGAAGGTGAATCTGAAATCGTCGCAGGTTTTCATGTGGAGTATTCTGGCATGGCATTTGCCATCTTTTTCTTGGCCGAATACGCCAATATTTGGTTGGTGTGTGCGCTGGCAGCCACCATGTTTTTGGGCGGCTGGTTGTCACCGTTGCCATTTTTGCCCGATAGTATTTGGTGGTTTTTAGGTAAAATGTGTTTTTTGGTGTTTTTCTTTTTGTGGTTCAGGGCAACGTTTCCTAGATATAGATATGATCAAATCATGCGCTTGGGCTGGAAAGTGTTTATACCAATTACGCTGGTGTGGATTATATTTGTCGGCGCAATGATGCAAACCCGTTGGGAATATTTGTTCCATTAATTATGCTGAAATCAATTACAAATACATTAAGTAGTTTGATGCTATGGGAGCTGCTAAAAGGCATGGCGCTTACAGGTCGCTACTTTTTTGCGCGCAAAATCACCATTCAATACCCTGAAGAGCGTACGCCGCAATCGCCAAGATTTAGAGGTTTGCACGCGTTGCGCCGTTACCCTAATGGTGAGGAGCGTTGCATTGCTTGTAAATTGTGTGAAGCCGTGTGTCCAGCTTTGGCGATTACTATCGAATCTGAGCAGCGCGAAGACAACACACGTCGCACCACGCGCTATGATATAGACCTGACCAAGTGCATATTCTGTGGCTTGTGCGAGGAATCTTGCCCTGTGGATTCTATTGTAGAAACACGTATTTTTGATTACCACGGTGAAGAGCGCGGCGATTTGCTTTACACCAAAGAGATGTTACTGGCAGTGGGTGATAAACACGAGAAACAAATCGCCGCAGACCGCGCACAAGATAAGAATTACAGATGATTAGAAGCCGAGAGTTTAGAGTGGAGAGCCTAGAGCAAAAAACAGTGGGTAGCATCATTGCGGTTGTAGGCTGCCAATTACTTGTAGTCACTCTTGGCACAACACTCTCGGCTCTCGACTGAATATGATGATATTTACTGACTTTGTTTTTTACGCACTCGCCGCTATTTTGCTGTTTGCAGCGGTGCGTGTTATTACCACACGTAACCCCGTGCATGCGGCCTTGCATCTCGTTCTAGCGTTTTTTACAGCGGCGGGAATTTGGCTGCTGTTAGAGGCAGAATTTTTAGCTATCGCGCTGGTGTTGGTGTATGTGGGCGCGGTAATGGTGCTGTTTTTATTCGTGGTGATGATGCTAGACATCAACATTGATAAGCTGCGCGAAGGCTTTTGGGATTATCTGCCCATGGCAGGCATTATTGGCTTACTGATGGCAGTGGAAATGGCAATGGTGCTTGGTGGCAAATATTTTGCAACAAGCAAAATCATTGCAAAGCCTGCGGATTACAGTAACACCGCCGAGCTGGGACGTGTGCTTTATACCGATTATTTGCTGCCGTTTGAGCTGGCCTCGGTCGTGTTGTTGGTGGCGATTGTGGCGGCGATTGTGTTGACGCTTAGAGATCGCAAAGAAAGCAAGTCAATGAATGCGGCTGATCAAGTATTAGCTAAAAAACAAGACCGTTTGCGTATTGTAAAAATGGATGCCGTGGTTGAGACGCAAGCTGAGCCTGATACCAGAACAGAGGAAAAATCATGACAGTTGAGCTAACTACAGTAGGCCTTTCGCACTACCTCATCTTAGGCGCGCTGCTGTTTGCGATTAGCGTGATTGGTATTTTTTTAAATCGCAAAAATGTGATTATTTTATTGATGGCGATAGAGCTGATGTTGCTAGCGGTAAACCTTAATTTTATTGCCTTCTCGCATTATTTAAACGACATCGCAGGCCAAGTGTTTGTGTTTTTTATCCTCACTGTAGCGGCGGCAGAATCTGCCATTGGCTTGGCGATTTTAGTAGTGTTGTTCCGCAATTTACGCACCATTAACGTGGACGATTTGGATTCGCTCAAAGGCTAACAAGAAATTTAAAATGACATTGCCAAATATCTCTTTATGGATTGTTTTGCTGCCCTTAATCGCGGCGGCTATTGTTGGCTTATTTGGTAGTAAATTGCCACGTGCAACTTCTCACTGGCTCACTATTGGCGCGGTTGGTAGCGCATTTGTGCTGTCGAGTATTGTACTCAATGCCACGCTAGATGGCTATCGCGCCAACTACAATCTCTATACTTGGTTGCAATCGGGCGATTTGCAATTTAATGTGGGTTTTCTCATCGACAATCTCACCGCCATGATGATGGTTGTTGTAACGTTTGTATCGCTCATGGTGCACATTTACACCATCGGCTATATGCATGACGACCCAGGTTATTCGCGCTTCTTCAGCTATATTTCGCTGTTTACCTTTGCCATGTTGATGCTGGTGATGTCGAATAATTTCATGCAATTATTTTTTGGCTGGGAGGCGGTAGGGCTGGTTTCTTACCTGCTAATCGGCTTCTGGTACACGCGCCCAACGGCCATTTACGCTAATCTCAAGGCGTTTTTAGTCAATCGCGTCGGTGATTTTGGTTTCTTGCTCGGCATCGGCATGGTGTTGTTTTACACGGGTAGCTTAGATTATGCAGCTGTGTTTCAAGCCGTTCCAGCACTGGCCGCGAAGCAAATTACGCTTATTCCAAATGTGTCATGGTCGCTCATGACGGTCACTTGCATTTTGCTGTTTATCGGCGCAATGGGTAAATCGGCGCAAGTGCCGCTGCACGTGTGGTTGCCCGATTCGATGGAAGGCCCAACGCCAATATCTGCGTTGATTCACGCTGCAACCATGGTAACGGCGGGTATTTTTATGGTGGCGCGCATGTCGCCACTATTTGAGTTATCTGATACCGCGCTGTCTTTTGTGATGATTATCGGCGCCATCACCGCGTTGTTTATGGGTTTTCTCGGCATTATTCAAAACGATATTAAACGCGTGGTGGCCTATTCCACGCTATCACAGCTGGGCTATATGACAGTCGCGCTGGGCGCATCGGCATATTCTGTCGCCATTTTTCACTTAATGACTCACGCGTTTTTTAAAGCGCTATTGTTCTTGGCGGCGGGTTCGGTGATTATGGGTATGCACCATAATCAAGATATTCGCCATATGGGCAACCTTAAAAAGTATATGCCACTGACTTGGATTACGGCGTTGATTGGCTCGCTGGCGCTAATAGGTACGCCGTTCTTTGCAGGTTTTTACTCTAAAGATAGCATTATTGAAGCAGTTAAATTTTCACCTCTTACTGGCAGCAACTTTGCTTATTTTGCGGTGTTAGCGGGTGTGTTTGTCACCGCGTTCTATTCGTTTAGATTGTATTTTTTGGTATTTCACGGTAGCGAAAAATGGCGCGAAGTTTCTCATGCCCATGACGCGCATCATGGCGAAGAACATCACGGCCTAACGCCAACAGAAGACCCACACGAGCCAGGTTGGGCGGTGAAGTTGCCACTTATTTTATTAGCCATCCCTTCGGTGATCATCGGCTATTTAGCAATCGAACCAATGTTATTTGGCCATATGTTTAATGGCGCAATCGCGGTTAATAGCGCCGCGCATCCAGCGATGACAGCCCTTGCACACCACTATGCCGAGTATTTCCACGCGCCTGCAGGCATGGCGCTGCATGGCTTTATGACACTACCCTTTGTTTTAGCGTCTTCTGGCGTGGCGTTGGCTTGGTTTTTCTACATCAAACGGCCCGATATTCCAGCGGCGATTCAGCAGCGTTTTAGCTTAATCAATACAATTTTAGAAAATAAGTACGGTTTTGATCGCTTTAATGAGCGCGTGTTTGCTGGCGGCGCGCGGCGTATCGGTGAAAAATTGTGGCAAATTGGCGATGTGCAACTGATTGATGGTGCAATTGTGAATGGCGCGGCTAGGTTGATTGGGCGCATTTCGGCTAAGGTACGGCATTTACAATCTGGCTTAATTTATCATTACGCGTTTGCCATGATTATTGGTGTATTTTTGTTCCTTACTTTCTTTATAAAAATAAATTAGATGTTACACAATATTATAAATCAGCATATTTTAAGCGTTTCTATCTGGCTGCCAATATTGGCGGGCATTGTGGTGTTATTGCTAGGGAGTGATAAAAAAGCAGGCTTTACGCGCTGGCTGGCGCTGGCAGGCAGTTTGGCGGCTTTTTTTGCCACGCTGCCACTTTACACAAAATACAACTTTGCTAAGGGCGCATTTCAGTTTCAAGAAATGGCAGCCTGGATTCCCACATTTAACATCAATTACCATTTGGGCGTAGATGGCATTTCAGCGCCACTGATATTGCTGACCAGCTTTACCACGGTAATTGTCGTTATCGCCGCTTGGCAAGTGATTACCAAAAATATCGCGCAATATATGGCGGCATTTTTGATGATGAGCGGCCTGATGATTGGTGTATTTAGTGCCTTAGACGGCATTTTGTATTATGTATTCTGGGAGGCGATGCTGATTCCGATGTTCTTGGTGATTGGCATTTGGGGTGGCGAAAACAGGGTTTATGCGACCATTAAATTTTTCCTCTATACGTTACTAGGCTCGCTATTGATGCTGGTTGCGTTTATTTATTTGTACCACAAAACCAATAGTTTTTCAGTGATGGATTATTATTTATTGCCGCTAACTTTAAATGAGCAAATACTCATTTTCATGGCGTTTTTCATGGCGTTTGCGGTAAAAATCCCCATGTGGCCAGTGCACACTTGGCTACCCGATGCCCACGTAGAAGCGCCGACTGGCGGCTCTGTGGTGCTGGCGGCGATTATGTTGAAGCTGGGCGGCTACAGCTTTTTGCGCTTCGCCATGCCGATTGCGCCCGATGCTGCACATTATTTATCTGGTTTTATGATTACATTGTCACTGATTGCGATTGTGTATATTGCATTAGTCGCGCTGGTGCAAAAAGACATGAAAAAGCTGATTGCTTATTCGTCCATTTCACACATGGGTTTTGTTACGCTCGGATTTTTTATATTCAGCCAATTAGGGCTAGAAGGCGCGATTGTGCAAATGATTTCGCACGGCTTTATTTCTGCCGCCATGTTTTTGTGCGTGGGTGTGCTATACGAGCGCATGCACAGCAGAAATATTGCCGATTATGGCGGCGTGGTCAACACCATGCCCATATTTACCGCGTTTGCGGTGTTATTTGCCATGGCAAATAGCGGCCTGCCAGGCACATCGGGCTTTGTAGGCGAGTTTATGGTGATTTTAGCGGCAGTTAAATTTAACTTTTGGGTGGCATTTCTGGCCGCGACTACCTTGATATTTGGCGCGGCTTACACCTTATGGATGGTGAAGCGCGTGTTTTATGGCGAAATCGCAAATCCGCATGTGGCGGATTTGAAAGACATCAATAAACGTGAGTTTTTAATTTTAGCGGTGTTGGCTGTAATGGTAATTGCTTTGGGTGTTTATCCAAAATTGATTACCGATTTTACCCATGTGAGCGCTGCGCAATGGTTGAGCCACATGGCGACCAGTAAATTGCCAGTGGCTGGGCTTTAAATTAGGCAAGTATAAAAATGCAAAATATTTATTCAGATTTAATGACCGTTTTGCCAGAGCTAACTGTGCTTTTTATGGCAATGGTCATTTTGCTGGCAGATTTGTTTTTAAAACCGCAAAATAAAATCATTCTTTATGGTTTGGCGCAGGCTACTTTATTTGTTGCGGCCTATTTCACTTTGAGTTCATACCCGCCTGGCGTCAGCTATGCTTTCACCAATATGTTTGTGGATGACCCGCTTGCACATGTGCTTAAGCTGATGATTTTGTTGGGCACTGCGGTAATTTTTGTCTATACGCGACAATACATGCAGCTTCGCAATATGTTTCGCGGTGAATACTATGCGCTAGTGCTGTTTGCGTTGC
Source organism: Methylotenera sp. (assembly GCA_031369365.1). Lineage (GTDB taxonomy): Bacteria > Pseudomonadota > Gammaproteobacteria > Burkholderiales > Methylophilaceae > Methylotenera_A. The sequence goes on along the minus strand of JANMOP010000078.1, from coordinate 5,965 downwards.
TAGGCATGATGATCATGGTTTCTGGGCAAAGCATGCTCACCATTTACATGGGGTTGGAGCTGCTTTCTCTGTGTTTGTACTCATTGGTTGCGCTTGATCGTGATAATGCAAAAGCCTCTGAAGCCGCGATGAAATACTTTGTGCTAGGCGCACTGGCATCTGGCATGTTGTTATATGGTATGAGCATGATTTACGGCATGACGGGCAGCTTAAACCTCATCGAAATTACCAGCGTGCTGCAAGAAATCAACACCAAAAATCCAGTGTTGATTTTAGGTTTGGTGTTTGTGGTTTCTGGCTTGGCCTTTAAATTTGGCGCAGTGCCGTTTCAAATGTGGGTGCCCGATGTGTATCAAGGGGCGCCCACTGCAATCACCATGTTAATAGGCTCTGTGCCAAAATTTGCTGCCTTTGCCATTGCCATACGCTTGCTAGCACAAGGCCTGCAGCCGCTCACGGTCGATTGGCAAGATATGCTGCTGATAATGGCAGTGCTTTCTATCGCCATTGGTAATCTTACCGCAATCGCGCAAACCAACTTAAAACGTATGTTGGCGTACTCCACCATTTCGCATATTGGGTTTTTATTATTTGGCTTGATGAGTGGCAGCATGAACGGTTACGCCTCCAGCATGTTTTACATTAGCGCCTATGTGCTAATGACCTTAGCGGGTTTTGGCATGATTTTATTATTATCGCGCCAAGGTTTTGAGGCAGAAAACTTAAACGACCTAAAAGGCTTGTTTTATCGCAGCCCGTGGGCCGCGATGCTCATGCTAATCACCATGTTTAGTATGGCTGGCATACCACCTACTATTGGCTTCTACGCCAAATTTACTGTGCTACAAGCAGCATTGCAGGCGGGCTATATTTGGGCGGTAGTGTTTGCGGTATTAATGGCCGTTGTTGGCGCATTTTACTATTTACGCATTGTTAAGCTGATGTATTTTGATGCGCCACAAGACAGTGCAGAGATTAGTGCGCCACTAGACATGAAAATTGTGTTGAGTATTAACGCCTTAGCATTATTAGCGATTGGTATCTTGCCGCAAGGCTTGATGAATATTTGTGGTGTAGCAATTGGCAGAAGTTTGCAATAGATGCTTTAAAGTAGGTGATTAAAGTTAATTTTGGGCAACTGCATTGATAAATGTTTTGTGCTGATAAATTATAAATAAGTAATCAAAAAAGCCAGATATTGCTATCTGGCTTTTTATTAGCTTACTATTTTTATTTAAAATATATTTTAGTAAAACATTCTACCATCACCTAAAAGATGTGCTTTGCAGTCAACCCCTTTGTTGAGACAGTTTTTAACAATACCTGTGATGAACTTCTCATCCCAACCGTTTACCCAATCAGCATGGGCGGAAAAGCCACCTGGCAAACTAGCTGCATAATTGTCGCTAGCTAAACGCCAAGAAGCTGGATTGTTTGTTGAAGTCACTTTATAGTTAAAGTTAACTGTTACGGCGGGTAAAGCAATAGGGTGACTGGTAGGGCATTTATTTGCAGTCGTGAGCGTTCTCACAGTATAAGCCATGTGGCTTTGGTGATCTGGAGAATCCAAGTTTTTACCATCCCAACATTGCGGGAATGCAACATGCATTTGCATGGTTTCGCCTACATTACAAGCTGGAATGCTTGTTTTCCAACCATAAAATGGCACGCGGCTAAGGCAAGTGAAGTTTGCTTTTGCAGTGGTCGAACTAGTGGCTTTAGCATTGCCAGCAATCATTCTTAAGCCTTTAGGCGGTACATTTATTAGGCCGCTGGGTGTGCGCCCAGTTTTGTAATAAAAAATAGCCAAGTCAGGTTTAACGGCAGTTTTATTGACAACATCAATCATTGATGGCATCCAATATGCACTGCGATTCATAATACCACCATTGCATGTAGTGTTTCCTATATTGGCAAAATTCATTAAATCACTCTTGAAATTAACAGAGGTGTTGCCGAAGAAAGTGTGATGATGTGCTGCACCTTGCTGAAAAGGGTAAACAACGGGATCATCATTATTCATATGGCTAGGTTTGCATGTTATTCTAAATGCACCACCAGTTGCAGTTGGAACTTCGGTGGTAGGTTTGACACGTAATTCTGAGTAGCCGATTGCAGGTGCAATATCCGTACTAATATTAACAGCTGGCATTAGGCCTACTTGCACAACTTCGCCGACAGCAGCTTCTGCATGAGATACAAAAATATTGGGTATTGCCGCAACAGTTGATTTTAAGCTAGCGTTAACTGTAGCTTTGAATTGATCAACCTTAGCAGGTAAGCTAAATGAAACTAACATATTACTAATAGCGTTATATGTAGAGGCAATATTTAGGCTAGGGTTAACTTTAAAGCTTGATGGAGTTGAAGTACATACATCTTTTGTTTGTAATGAGTTTACAATTTCGTGGGGCGTGGCTTGCGTTGCGTTAGGTACAGCGCGGCTGCTAGCGTATTGAGTCACGCCTCGAGCGTTGCTCCATTTGTAAACTTCGGCAAATGCACTGCCACTTGAAAAAACCAACACAGTTAGGGGTAGTGCTATCATTAGATCATTCGAACGAAAATTTAAATTTATCATCTTAGTATTACACCTTTGTACATAATATAATTAAACTATAGTAATAAATCGCACGTCATTAAGTCAATGATTTAAAATAAATATTATAAAGATAATAAATTAAATATTATTCTGGTATATGTAAAGCTAACGATTAACTTTTTCAAAAAAAACATTTCACGCTAGCCATTATTTTAATTATAAAACCAAATATTATGACCCTATATTTAATGATAAATTATTTTTTATATACGCCTACTTCCAGATATATTTAAAGGATAAAAATGCGCTTAGATGATCAGCAAGAAAGTAGCAATGTTGAGGATAGACGCGGCAATCGCGGCATGCCCAGCGGCGGAAAAAGCATTGGTATAGGCACCATTGCACTGGCTTTAGTCGCCATGTATTTTGGGGTGGATCCTTCCGTGGTGCTCAATATGGGCCAAGGGCTGAACCAGAATGCGCCAGCCGAATCACGACCCATTTCGCAAGATGACCCAGATGCCATGTTTGTGGCGAAAGTATTAGGTAGCACAGAAGAGACTTGGAGCAAAATTTTTCAAAATTCAAATCAGCAATATCCCGCACCGAAGCTGGTGTTGTTTAGCGGTCAAACGCCCACCGCGTGTGGCGCAGGGCAAGCTGCGATGGGGCCATTTTACTGCCCGGGTGATCAAAAAGTGTATATCGATTTAAGCTTTTATCAAGAAATGAAAGACCGTTTTAAAGCACCTGGCGATTTCGCACAAGCCTATGTGATTGCACATGAAGTCGGTCATCACATCCAAAACCTCATGGGCACTTCGGATAAAGTGCAACAAGCGCGGCAAAGTGCGCGTAACGAGGCGCAAGCGAATGAATATTCGGTGCGATTGGAGTTGCAGGCGGACTGCTACGCGGGCGTGTGGGCGCATCATGCCGATGGCGCAAACCGCATATTAGAAGCGGGCGACGTGGAAGAAGCCATGGCCGCTGCCGCAGCGATTGGTGACGATGCGCTGCAAAAACAAGCGCAAGGTTACGCTGTGCCAGATTCGTTTACGCACGGCACATCGCAGCAACGTATGCGCTGGTTTAATCAAGGCTTAAGTGTGGGTGACGTGAATAAATGCGATACTTTTAACGCTGGTTCGATTTAGTTTTTGCAATGGCTAAAGTTCTTATTGTTGGCTGTGGAGATTTGGGCACAGCCATCGCAAATCGCTTACAGCAAAGCCATGAAGTCATCGGGCTGCTTCGCAATATCCATGCGCCTTCTAGCAGCATTAGAACTATTTATGCCGATGTCATATTACCAGATTCACTTTCTCAACTAGAATTACTCAAACCTAATATTGTCATTTATTGCGTGTCTGCGGGTGGCCAAACCGATGCACAATATCAAGCGGCTTACGTACAAGGCTTAAAAAATGTGCTCGCCACACAAACTCAAAATGCCAATTTGCAACACGTATTTTTTGTTTCCAGCACACGCGTGTACGGCCAAAATACGCAGGAAATTTTAGACGAAAGTACGCCTGCAATTCCCAACGATTTTGGTGGAGAACGTCTTTTGGAAGCTGAAAACGTGTTAAAAAATATGCCATGCAAGTCAACATCCATGCGCCTCTCAGGCATATATGGCAAAGGACGTTTGTATCTGGTCAACATGGCAAAAGATTTTGCTAAATGGCCAAAAGAAAATCATTGGAGCAACCGCATTCATCGCGATGACGCAGCAGGGTTCATCGCATTTATGGTCGAAAAAGCCATAAAAAATCAGCAAGTTGCAGATTTGTTTATAGTTACGGACGATATGCCAACACAGCAATATGAAGTGCTAACTTGGCTGGCGAATCAACAAAAAATTGATACTTCTCATATAAAAATGCCACTTGCTCAAGGCGGCAAGCGCTTAAGCAACCGACAGCTAAGTGACACGGGCTTTCAATTGCAATACCCTAATTACCAAATTGGCTACAGAGAAATTTTAAAAACTTTTTAGCGCCGTCATTCCCGCGAAGGCAGGAATCCAGTTAAGATGTTGTAAATAAAGTGGATTTCTGCCTTCGCGGGAATGACGGGTGTAGGGTTTTTAAGTAAAAATTTGGGTCGCATGTTAAAATATATATTAATCTCAATTTATCTGTTAATCGCTAGTTTTTGCGTACAGGCCTTTGATGCGCATGATTTTTCTTCTTGGCTAAAAGAGCTTAAGGCGGCGGCTGAAGTAGAGAATATTTCACCCAAAACTATCAAAAATACCTTTAAAAGAGCCAAATATTTACCGCAAGTTATCGTGTTAGATCGCGGCCAACCAGAGTTTATATCGCCATTTTTAACTTATGTAAGCAATCGTATCACCCCTAGCAAAATAGCGCTTGGCAGGGCATTGCTAAAACAGCATGACTTGTTGTTAAGTCGAACTGAAGCCAATTACGGTGTGCCAAAACAATTGCTTGTTGCGTTTTGGGGGTTAGAGACACACTACGGCACTAACCAAGGTAGCTTTGGCTTACCTTCAAGCTTAATGACCTTGGCTTATGAAGGCCGTCGTGCCGAGTTTTTTCGTGGTCAATTACTCGATACCATGCGTATTATCGATGCTGGTCATAATAATGCGGCAGGGTTGCGCGGTTCGTGGGCGGGCGCTTCGGGGCACATGCAATTTATGCCTTCTACATTGCTAAATCATGGTGTAGATGCAGATGGCGATGGCCGCATTAATATTTGGACATCATTGCCTGATGCGTTTGCCTCCGCCGCAAATTACTTGGCAAAAACGGGATGGCGCAAAGATGAGCCAGCAATGAAAGAAGTAAAATTACCAGCAAATTTTGATTACAGCTTGGCGCAGCTTAGCACTAGAAAAAGTGTGGCAGATTGGATAAAGTTGGGTGTTTTTACCAGTGACGAAAGCGCAATGCCAGCACTAGATAATGTGGCGATTGTGTTGCCGCAGGGATACAAAGGCCCTGCGTTTATGGTGTTCAGTAATTTCGATGTGATAATGGAATGGAATCGTTCGGTCAATTACGCGCTATCAGTCGCCCATTTGGCGAATCAGTTTAGGGCAGATGAACCTATTATTGCAGGCGCAGAGGCTGAAAGTGAAGCGCTTACTTTTAATCAAATTTGGGCGCTGCAAGGCAAATTAAACGAATTGGGTTTTGATTGCGGCGAGCCAGATGGCTTTCCTGGTTTTAAAACACAAGCGGCCCTAAGGCAATATCAAGCCAGTAAACAACTACCGCAAGATGGTTACGCCAGTCCAAGTATATATCTGCAATTATTGCAGCCTTAATTTGCGCCTAAGCCTCTAATACGCTAAAATTCGGCCTCGCACAACATTTAGGCGGTTAGCTCAGTTGGTTAGAGCGCTTGGTCGACATCCAAGAGGTCACCAGTTCGAATCTGGTACTGCCT
>JANMOP010000063.1:0-20729 GCA_031369365.1 Methylotenera sp. | reverse complement strand
AAAAAGATGAGCATGGCAATGACATTTCATACTATGGAAAGTATGAGTTCCATTTGGCGGTACAAAAGCTGGTGAGTTTTTGCAGTGACGATTTAGGCAGTTTTTATTTAGATATTCTGAAAGATAGGCTTTACACCAGCGGCGAAAACTCGCCCGCCCGCCGCGCTGCGCAAAGCACATTGCACCATATTACGCACACATTTATGCGCTTAATCGCGCCTATTTTAAGCTTTACTGCGGATGAAATTTGGGCGACTTTAAAGCTGGGCGAAGACAAATCTGTGTTTGAAGATGTTTGGTATAAGTTGCCAGAAAGTTTGATTAGCAATGACCGTATGTTGGCTTGGCAAGGTGTAATTAGAGCGCGTTCGGATGTGATGAAAGCCATTGAGGTAAAACGAGCTGCTGGCGAAGTAGGCTCGTCATTGCAAGCCGAAATTGAAATTGATGCGGCTACTTATATTGGTGAATTTGATGCGTTAAATAGTTTGGGAGATGATTTGAAGTTTGTGATGATTACATCGTCTGCTAGAGTATTTAAAGGGGATAATGAGCTTGTAAAGTACAAAGTTTCTGCCAGTCAACATAAAAAGTGCGAACGCTGTTGGCATTATGTGGAAAGCGTAGGCGTAGATAGAGAACACCCAAGCATTTGCGGACGTTGCGTGAGCAACTTATTTGGCGCAGGTGAAGTGAGGAAATATGCTTAAATTACACTTACCGTTAGTCCTGAGCTTGTCGAAGGATAGATTAACTTGCAACATGTGGGTCGACAGGCTCACCACGAACGCTTTTTGTGTTGGCATGGAAGTCAACATGGATTTCCGCTTTCGCGGGAATGACGAGGTCTAAAGGTGAGTAATTTTTATAAATGGCTCAGCATCAGCGCGATTGTCATTGCGCTAGATTTATACACTAAGCATTTAACTTTAGGCGCATTTGCCTACGGCGATAAACTTACCATCACCAGTTATTTCGATTTGGTGCGCTACCACAATGAAGGCGCGGCATTTGGCTTTTTAAATGATGCAGGCGGCTGGCAAAAGTGGTTTTTTACCGCCATTTCAGTCATAGCTGTGATCGTGATTACCTACTTAATAAAAAAACACAGTGAGCAAAAACTTTTCTGTTTTGGCTTGGCCTTAGTGTTAGGCGGTGCGATTGGCAATTTGTACGACAGAATCACGCTGGGTTATGTGGTGGATTTTTTAAATTTTCACGTAAATGATTGGTATTGGCCCGCGTTTAATGTGGCGGATAGCGCGATTTGCGTGGGCGTGGCGCTGTTGTTGTGGGATAGTTTTAAAAACGACTCTAAAAGTTAGCCACAGATACACACAGATAAAAACAGATTAACATCGATAAAATGTGTTTTAGACACATTTTTAACGGTTGCCTGCGTTTATCGGCCACTTAATTGTAGTTTGGGTTTATCCGTTTTATCTGTGTGTATTTGTGGCTGAATTAAAAAGGTTTTGAAATGCCAGATTGGAAAAAACTCATCGCAGGTAAAATTGCCATCGCCAAAAAAGGCAATATTGCAGGCAAGCCGCTTGTAAATAAAAGTACTAATATCCGCGTGCCTACTGGGCAAAAGCAAGTGAATAACTTCCCCGTGTTAGATATGGGTATTAAACCTGAAATTGCGCTAAATAATTGGAATTTGCGCGTTTATGGTTTGGTGGAAAATGAGCTAAATTTAGATTGGGCAGCGTTTCAAGCCATGCCGCAAATCACCAATGTTTCAGATTTTCACTGCGTTACGCGTTGGAGTCAGCTAGATATGGATTGGCAAGGCGTAAGCGCGCAAACTATTTTGGCGCTGGCGGCACCGCTACCAAGCGCGCAGTTTGTTACGTTGCACGGTTATGATGGCTACACCACCAATTTACCGCTAGAAGCCTTGCTAGATGACGATGTGCTGGTGGCGCATTCGGTATTAGGCAAGCCGCTAAGCCGCGACCATGGCGGCCCAGCGCGCATGGTAGTGCCAAAACGCTATGCGTGGAAAGGGGCAAAATGGCTAAAAGCCATTGAGTTGCACGAGTTTGATAGGCGCGGCTTTTGGGAAGTGCGCGGCTACCATAATGAGGCAGATCCGTTCAAAGAAGAACGTTTTTCGGATGACGAATAGTTTATAGCATCAAATCTTTAAAACGTCATGCCCGCTTTTGCGGGAATGACGGCAGATGAACATGATTGCTTACGCTTTTTTCGGCAAAAATTTAGTCACTATTTCAAACAAAGCCACACAAATCGCGCCTACAATTAAACCAACAATTGCATCAATCAGCACGGGTGATAAAAACGCCAAAACCCTGCCCACCATAGGCAAGCTCTGCGCTAGTTCAACAGTTTGTTCGGAAAAGTGATGCACAGCCGTAATGCCATGCCCAATAATGCTACCGCCCACCATAAACATCGCCGCAGTGCCAGCAATGGTTAAAAAACGCATCAGTTTAGGTGCAAAAGCTAGCAAGCCTGCGCCTAGTTTGCGCTGTAACTGCCTGTAAAAACTTTTGCCCTTTTTAAGCATTAAGTGTAGGCCAGCATCATCTAGCTTGACAATGCCAGCCACTAAACCATACACGCCCACCGTCATAATCAGCGCAATCAAAGTGACTACTGCGCTTTGATTAATAAAGCTTGCGCCAGAGGCTTTTGCGCTACCAAGTGCTATCACAATAATTTCGGCCGATAAAATAAAATCTGTTCTAATCGCGCCTTTAATTTTATCTTTTTCTAGTGCAGCTAAATCTACATTAGGATCTGCCACCGCTTCGGCCAGTTCGGCTTTGTGCAAGGTGTCTTCCGTTTTGCTGTGTAAAAATTTGTGCGCTAATTTTTCTGCACCCTCAAAACACAAAAACGCGCCGCCTATCATTAATAAGGGTGTAATAGCCCAAGGCGCAAAGTAGCTAATTGCCAAGGCAGCTGGCACTAAAATAACCTTGTTAATAAATGAGCCTTTGGCCACCGCCCACACTACTGGCAGCTCGCGTGAAGCATCTACGCCGCTTACCTGCTGCGCGTTTAGCGCTAAATCATCGCCCAACACGCCCGCCGTTTTTTTGGCGGCGACTTTGGTCATGACTGATACGTCATCCAAAATTGTGGCTATATCGTCTAAAAGTGCTAATAAACTACCTGCGGCCATATTTATCCTAAGTTGATACCCAAATGAGCTATTGAATTTTACTTGAGTAACGGTAAAATACGCAGATGTTTTCGCAAAAATTATTTAAAATTTTTAATAAAATCGCCTTATGTGCGATTGTATTTGCGTCGCTTGCGCCTAGTATTTCGCACGCGCTGGTGGCCAAAAACGGCACAAGTTTTGCACAAGAAATCTGTACCAGTAACGGCCAAAAAATAAGCATTCAAGTTATAACAACGCAAGGTCAGCAGTTGACGACTGAGCTTTCAATTAATGTTGAACAGCCTGCAAAAAATATTTCGACGCACCTTGAACATTGCCCGTTTTGTAGCGCAGGCACAGCCGCTACGACATTGCCAAGCCAGCCATTAGCAATTATCAAGCTATTAGAAATTACCGCACAAATAGCAGCAAAATACGCAACTTCAACTGTTGTATATCGACACTATAAACACCCTCCAAGCCAAGCCCCGCCTCATCTCTCTATTATTTAATTAAACGCATTTTATTGGGTTTGCCAATACCGTGCATTGCCAGAATATATGCTGGCTATAGCGTGTTTTTACGTATTAAATATTGAGAGAGATTATCATGAAAAATTTTCAAAAATTGGCAATCGCCATGCTGTTATTGCCATTAGCTGCAGAAGCTAATTGCGGTGCAGAGTTTTGCAGTTTAAATACCGATTGGGATATTCAAGGGGTTACCAACAAACCAGGTGTACGTTTAGATGTACGTGCGGAGTACATTAATCTAGACCAGTTGCGCCAAGGCTCGCGTAAAACCAAGCCAGCGGGCGAGCTGGATGAGCACGACGAATTACGCACGATTAATCGCAACTATTTGGCTACGCTCGATTGGAACATTAACCCAACTTGGGGTATCACCGTTAAGCTGCCGCTTGTTGACCGTGCGCACATGCATATTCATAACGAGGATGATGGTGCGGGTGGAGTTGAGCCTGAGCTAGAAAAATGGGATTTTTCGGGCATCGGCGATATTCAAGCACTGGGGCGGTATAGGTTGTATGCTGATAATAAAAAAAATGCGGGCTTGCGTTTTGGCCTGCAATTACCTACTGGCAGTATAAAAAAAAGCAATAGTGAAGACGAAGTTGCTGAACGCACCTTGCAGCCTGGTACTGGTAGTGTGGATAGCTTATTAGGTGCTTATTACAACCATCACAATGGAAATTTAAGCTGGTTTGTGCAGGGCATGTGGCAGCAGAGTGTGCATCAAAGGGATGATTATAAGCCTGGCCGCAAGTTGAGTGCTGACGTGGGCATGCGTTATAGCGCAACGCCCAATTTTAGCTTATTACTACAGTTGAACGCGCAACACAAATCGCGCGATAGTGGCATTAATGCCGAAGCTGCTGATTCAGGCGGACACACAATTAGTGTCAGCCCAGGCGTAAGCTACCGCGTTACTGGTAGTACGCGCATCTATGGCTTTGTGCAAAAGCCGATTGTGCAATATGTAAATGGCACGCAACTCACGCCAGATTGGTCGGCAGCTGTGGGCATTAATACTACATTTTAACTATATTGACATAGGTTACAGTACGGACTTTATCGCATGAAAAAGCATACTTTTATTGCCCTATTATTAAGCCTGAGTTTAAACGCTCAGGCTGGTGAGAGCGGCTTGTGCGATAAAATTAGCGCTGTTAAAAAAAATAGCCAGCAACAAACTGAGCGATTTACTTTTACGCAATTTAGCTTTGATAACAAACCAGAATTAGCGATTATTGTGCATAACGTTAATTTGCCCGCGCAGATTAAACAAGTCACTTTTGGGCGTGGTCAAGCCCTGCATGCTTGTTATTTTAAGCCGCTGGCCTTTGTACAGGGCGGCGAAGATGAAAAATTTTGGGGCTGGCATTTATTATGGGCAGAAGGCGCGTCTGTTACAAACACTGGCGGCCTGTTGTATGCCCGTATGGATGGCGAAGCATGGGTGTCTAGCAACCCCAAACGCTTAAGCAAGCTTAGCCCAATTAATCCACACTTCAAGATAGAAAATCAAACCATTACTGTCACTTGGCAACAAGTTGAAAATGGCCTAACAGCCAATATGCAAGCCATTTCTAACGATGAAGGCCGCAGCTGGGTTGTTGCACCAATACAATAAGCCCTGTAGCTGCCTATAGGTAGCTCGCCCTTATTGAAAATTCCCCTATTTGCCCCATAGTATCAATAAGATATTAAAGGAGAGGCAACATGCGATTCGATAAACTAACCACTAAATTTCAACAAGCCATTTCAGATGCGCAAAGCTTGGCTGTGGGCGCAGATAATACGGCAATAGAGCCACAGCACTTGCTGCTGGCCTTGTTGCAAGAAGATAACGGCGGTGCGGCATCCCTGCTGGCAAAATCTGGCGTACAGCTTAATTCGCTTAAAACCGCGCTAAATCAGGCAATCGCTAATTTGCCAAAATCACACGACACGAGTGGCGAAGTGGCGATTTCACGTGACTTGAATAATCTGCTCAATGTTACCGATAAACTCGCGCAAAAGCGCAACGATACCTACATTGCCAGTGAAATGTTTTTGCTGGCGCTGGCGGATGATAAAGGCGAAACAGGCAAATTATTGAAGCAAAATGGCCTGACCAAAGGTGCTCTGGAAGCCAGTATCCATGCGGTTCGTGGCAATGATGCTGTGAATGATCAGGCCGATGAAAGCAATCGTGAAGCGCTTAAAAAATATACGCTAGATTTAACTGAGCGCGCAAGCTTAGGCAAGCTAGATCCTGTGATTGGGCGCGATGATGAGATTCGCCGTGTCATTCAGATTCTCGGCCGCCGCACCAAAAATAACCCCGTATTAATTGGCGAGCCTGGCGTGGGTAAAACCGCGATTGTAGAAGGCCTAGCGCAGCGCATTGTGAATAATGAAGTGCCAGATTCGCTTAAAGGCAAAAAGGTATTAAGCCTAGATATGGCTGCTTTGCTGGCGGGCGCTAAATATAGAGGCGACTTTGAAGAACGACTCAAAGCGGTGCTGAAAGAGCTGGCGCAAGACGAAGGCCAGACCATTGTATTTATTGATGAAATTCACACCATGGTGGGTGCGGGTAAGGCTGAGGGCGCGATGGACGCAGGCAATATGTTAAAACCTGCGCTGGCGCGTGGCGAGCTACATTGCGTGGGCGCGACAACTTTAGATGAGTATCGCAAATATGTAGAAAAAGACGCGGCTTTAGAGCGGCGTTTTCAAAAAGTCATGGTGGATGAGCCGAGTGTAGAAGCTACCATCGCCATTCTGCGCGGCTTGCAAGAGAAGTATGAGCTGCACCACGGCGTAGAGATTACCGACCCAGCGATAGTGGCGGCGGCCGAGCTAAGTCACAGATATATCACCGACCGCTTTTTGCCCGACAAGGCGATTGATTTGATTGATGAAGCGGCGAGCCGCATTAAAATGGAGATTGATTCTAAGCCAGAAGTGCTGGATAAGTTGGAGCGGCGCACCATTCAGCTAAAAATTGAGCGCGAAGCCGTTAAGCGCGAAAAAGATGAGGGCTCGCGTAAGCGCTTTGCTTTAATTGAAGAAGAAATTGCCAAATTAGATAAAGAATACGCCGATTTAGAAGAGATTTGGAAAGCCGAAAAAGCACAAGTGCAAGGCAGCGCGCACATAAAAGAGGCCATTGAAAAAGTAAAATTTGAGATGGAGGAAGCCACGCGCAAAGGCGAGTGGCAGAAAGTCTCGGAGTTGCAATATGGCGAACTTCCAGCGTTGGAAACCCAATTAAAACAAGCGGCTAATAATGAAAACGGCGCTGAAGATGATGTAGAAAAAAGCAAACATAGAATGCTACGCACCGAAGTGGGCGCGGATGAAATTGCCGAAGTGGTGAGCCGTGCCACGGGCATACATGTGAGTAAAATGATGACGGGCGAGCGTGAAAAATTGCTGACGATGGAAGGCAAATTGCACGAACGTGTGGTTGGCCAAGATGAAGCGGTGCGCTTAGTTTCAGACGCGATTCGCCGCTCACGCTCGGGTTTGGGCGATCCAGATCGTCCTTATGGCAGCTTTCTTTTTCTTGGCCCGACTGGCGTGGGTAAAACCGAGTTGTGCAAAGCTTTGGCAAACTTTTTGTTTGATTCCGAAGATCATTTAATCCGCATCGATATGAGTGAATTTATGGAGAAACATAGCGTGGCACGCATGATTGGCGCGCCTCCTGGCTATGTGGGTTATGAAGAGGGCGGTACGCTGACAGAGGCGGTGCGGCGTAAACCCTACTCAGTTATTTTGCTGGATGAAATTGAAAAAGCGCACCCCGATGTTTTTAATGTATTGTTACAAGTGTTGGATGATGGTCGCTTAACCGACGGCCAAGGCCGCACTGTGAATTTTAAAAATACGGTGATTATTATGACCTCGAACTTAGGCTCGCAAATGATACAAAGCATGGCGGATCAAGATTATCAAGTGGTGAAACTCGCCGTGATGGGCGAGGTGAAAGCGCATTTTAGGCCAGAGTTCGTCAACCGCATCGACGAGGTGGTCGTTTTCCACAGTTTAGATGAAGCGAATGTGAAATCAATCGCGAATATTCAATTGCAATTGCTCACTAAGCGCCTACATGCAATGGAAATTGATGTGGCGATTAGCGATGCAGCGTTGGCAGAGATTGCCAGTGCAGGTTTCGACCCCGTATATGGCGCAAGGCCGCTTAAACGCGCGATTCAGAGCGAAATTGAAAACCCGCTGGCACGCGAAATTTTAGCGGGGAATTTTGTAGCGAAAGATACGGTCTTAATCGATTGTATGGCTGGAAAAATGACGTTTAATAAGGCATAAGTGAAAAAAACATAAGTGAAAAAAAACGTGAGGTACTGGTTTGCAGGTTTAAGTTTGTTTTTTGCAAGCCAGCTTTCTCACGCCTATACACAAACAGAGCTGGAGACTTTTGATAACGAGCCGCCGATTATGAAAGACTTGCTGGAGCGCGCCAGCTTATTGGTGAGTGATGAGAAAAATGCCCAAAATAACAATGAGTCTGCATGGCAGGCGGCTAATTTATATTGTGAAGCTTCACGCCATGGCAGTGCAGAAGGCGTATATAGGCTAGGCATGTTGTACGCGTTTGGGCGTGGCGTGCCAGCCAACCGCGATTATGCGGCTAATTTATTTGGCATCGCATCGTTGCATGGACATTATGAAGCGCAAAAAATGCTCGAAACCATCGAGATTAAAACCAATGATACGCCACTTTGCGTGTTAGAAGCAATTGCGCCTGAGCGCGCGCCAGCTACTCAATTTAGCGATGCTCAAAATGGTCATTATGCAGGCTCGCCAGGCATAGATACTTATGTCGCCAAATTGCCTAAAAGCAAGCTCTGGGTGGTCGATTTAGTGGGTACGATTGCCGAATGGTATCAGGTTGATCCCAAATTAGTGCTCTCCATTATTACTGCTGAATCAAACTTTAAAGTCACTGCTAAGTCCAACGCTGATGCACATGGGTTGATGCAATTAATCCCAGCTACTGCGGAGCGCTTTAATGTGAAAAATGCTTATAACGCCTCGCAAAATATTAAGGGTGGTGTGGCGTATTTGCGTTGGCTGCTTTCGTATTTTAGGGGTGATGTTACGCTGGCGGTGGCCGCCTATAACGCGGGTGAGGGTGCGGTGGATAAATATCGCGGCATACCGCCTTACAAAGAAACCAAAAACTATGTCAAAAAAGTGATGGCTTTGTATCAAAGCGATAGACACCAATTTGATGCTGGCTTAACTAAGGCATCACCCGCGTTAAGCGCCAAACTAGTAAAAGTTGGCGTAAAGAAAGTGAGACGGAAATGAAAACTTTAATTGCAATAAGCTTAACATTAATCTTGCTTACAGGGTGCGCCAGTACTGGCTCACAGCAAGGCAAAGTGGAAAGAATTACGCCTGAACAATTGGCTAAGATATTACCCCCACCAGTCGCCACTGTTGCTTTGAGCGAAATCGTTGCGGACAGCAATGCGGGAAAAACTACCGATGAAATAATCGCAAAAATTAAAACCAGCAAGTCACGTTACGAGCTAACAACTGCACAGACATTAGATTTAAGCAAACAAGGCGTGGATGTGAAAGTGCTGGACTATATGCGCCAAAGTAATGAGCTGGCCAAGCAAAACGCTATTGCCGATGAAATAAACAAACGCGAGCAAGAAAAACGCAGCGCGCAAAAACAATTACAGCGCGAGCGTGCTTTGGCGCAAAGCTACTACAACGATTATTTTGATAGCCCGTTTTACAACCCTTATTACCATTACGGTTTTGGCCCCTATTATGGCAGTCGTTTTTTCTGGGGCAGCCACTTTTATAACAGGCCAGGTTTTTATAATAGACATCGCAGATAAGCACTATTACCCAGTTATAATCAAGCGTTCTTTCACAAGGCATTAAGAATGCGTCAATATACGCAACAAATTAGTATAAACACACAGGCGCGCAAGCTGTACGACATTACGCCGCAAGTACTCAATTGGGCGAATGGGCTTGGTTTAAGCACGGGTTTACTCACGCTGTATATTCAGCATACTTCTGCCAGTTTGCTGATTAACGAGAATTACGATGTTGATGTGTTGGTGGATATGGAAGCCTTTTTTAATCGCCTAGTGCCAGATGGCGACAGCCTGTTTATTCACACCGTAGAAGGCCCAGATGACATGCCAGCGCACGTGCGTACGGCGTTGACGCAAACAAGTTTGTCAATTCCCATCATTGAAGGCAAAGTAGCACTTGGGCAGTGGCAAGGGATATTCCTGTTTGAGCATCGACATGATGCCATGACGCGGCGCGTGCTTTTGCATGCGCTTGGCGAGTAAAGTCTAGGTGAGCAAAATGAAGGTGAGTAAAAGTGTTTGAGCAAGGTCGCCCGTTGAGCGCGCAAGAGCTTTCAATTTACAAGCCTTATTTCGCACAAAATGTGTTAAATGTGGCACGTATTATTGACGGACGCGTGCCTTTTTGGCTGCGTCGCGATATGTGCGCTCTGGTGCTAGGCCATCGTATTTATTTTCGCACACAAGCATATCAGCCAAACACCAAGCGCGGCGTGGAATTGCTGGGGCATGAACTCACCCATGTTTCACAGTATTTACATGGTATGACAATGCTAAAATACGTTTGGTCGTGCAGAAAAGGCTATATGCAAAGCCTTTATGAAATTGAAGCCTATGCAAAAGGGCGTTTAGTTGCAAAATATTTTAACGAATTTACATTTTAAGTATTAAAAACTGCCCTAAACTTTCACAGTAGCGCTAGTTTTGCTATCATTGCACCTGTAAGTTTAAATGTAGCCATTTTTTGATGAATTTAGGAGATTTTAAGATGAAATTAAACACACTTTTAGTAGTTCCAGCACTTTTAGGTGCATTGTTATTAAGCGCATGTGGCGAAAAAACCACTGAAGCAACAGATGCTGCGACAGGTGCAGCAACTGAAGCTTTAGATGCAGCTGCAGGCGCAGCAACTGATGCGGCCACAGCAACAACAGAAGCAGCCGCAACGACAACTGAAGCTGCTCCAGCCGCAGCTGATACCGCTGGCGGCGGTGGCTATGAGCCAACTGCTGAAGAGCGTATTCTAGGCGAAACACGCCCAGCAACTGCTCCAGCTGAGGCCGCACCAGCTGCCGCTCCAGCAGAAGCAGCACCAGCAAACTAGTTGAAACAATTAGTTGTAAAAAGCGCACTTAAGGTGCGCTTTTTTTTAAGGTGCGTTTTTTTTATAAGTGCGCTTTTTTTGTAATGTACGCTTTATATAAGCCACATTTAACCATTTATAGTTAATCACCCAATAACAACTAAGTTTTTTGTAGGAGCGGCGACCCGCCGCGATAGCACACTTGCTTCGCGGCGGGTCGCCGCTCCTACAAATGTAGCTGATAATTAAGTTGTATAGTTTGTTGTTGTTTGGGTTAGCTTTCACCATTAGCCAAGCAATAATTTAGCGTATTACACTCCAGCTCATCGGGTCAAAAGGCTTGCTTTGACGGCGCAATTCGTAATACAAGCCGTTACTCTCATTGCCGCCGCTGTTGCCGACCGAGGCAATTGCATCACCAGCAGTTACAGCATCGCCTACAGACTTCAACACCGCTTGGTTATTGCCGTACAGGCTCATATAGCCGCTGCCATGATCAACAATAATCATGTTGCCAAAACCGCGCATCCAATCGGCAAATACCACGCGACCATCGGCGACCGATTTCACGTCAATACCCTCAGCAGCCTTAATAAATAAGCCCTTCCACGAAACGCCCGTGTCAGCGCGCGCCGCGCCAAAGCGGTTAGTGACATCGCCGCGCACAGGCAAACGTAACTTGCCTTTTAACGCAGAAAAATTACTACCAGAATAAGCACCAGTGGGTGTTTCCTCATTTTTTTCTATAGTTTGAGGTGGGGCTTCAGGCTCACTATCGTCAATATTACGCTGTTTTTTCTTAGCAATTTTTTTGGATTTCTTCGGCAACGTTTTGGGAATAATTTTAGCCAAACGCTCCACCAAATTAGACAAGCTTCTTTCATCACGTTTGAGCTTATCAATTTCGCTACGTTGTGCTGAAATTTGCTTAGAAAGCGTTTTGACTACCTTCGATTTTTGCTGTTTTTGCTGCTCAAGTTCTTTTTTCTCAGCTTCTTGTTTGGCCTTTAAATTTGATACATCTTGCAATGTTGCTGCGGTTTTTTTATTCAATTCTTTCACTTTTATCAAGCTGCCTTGCATGCTGTCAATTACTTGGGCGTGTTCTTTAGCAATGTAAGAAAAATACTTCACATCGCGCGCAATTTCGCTGGGATTTTTATTTTGCAAAATAAGCTGGCTGTAAGTTTGGCCGCCATGCATATATTGTTGCCGCAGCAATTTGCTTAATTGCTGTTGTTGCTGGCTTAAATTTTCATTTAGGTTGAGCGATTGCTTTTTTAGCGTATTAAGTTTATTTTTATTTTGCTTTTGTTGTTGATTGATGTCATGTAGCTTTTTATTGGCGCTACTAATCGCCGTTTCCGAGCTCTTTAAATCGTCCGTGGCATCTTTGTGTGCGGCTTGATTACTATCTAACTCTTTTTTAAGCGCTTGAATTTTTTCATGCAAATCGCTAAGGTCTTCTTTGGCAACATCAATTTTTTTAGCGGCGAAACTTGTTGCACAAAAAAAACAAAATAGTAGGGTAAAAAACCGCAATTTAAGCATTAAATTTTACTAAACTTTTGCCTGTCATTTCTACTGGCTGCGGCACGCCCATCATGCTGAGCAAACTAGGCGCAATGTCAGAAAGCGCGCCAGCATTAACGAGATTTGCTTTGCGCCCCACATAAATAAACGGCACTAAATTAGTCGTGTGCTGTGTGTGTAGCTGGTCATTATCGTGGTCGTGCATCATCTCGGCGTTGCCGTGGTCGGCGGTAATAATGACTTCTGCGCCTGTTGCCTGTGCTGCCGCAACCACAAGAGCAACGCAGTCATCCAGCGTTTCAACGGCCTTGATAGCCGCTTGTATATTGCCTGTGTGGCCAACCATGTCGCAATTGGCGTAGTTGCAAATAATTGCATTGTACTTTTTACTTTTAATCGCTTCTACCAATTGATCAGTCAGTTCAAACGCACTCATTTCGGGCTGCAAATCATAAGTGGCCACCTTGGGCGAGGGCACCATTATGCGATCTTCACCTTTAAAAACGGTCTCGTCCCCGCCATTAAAAAAGAAGGTGACGTGTGGATATTTCTCGGTTTCGGCAATGCGTAATTGCGTTAAACCTAAATTTTGTATGTATTCGCCAAAGGTATTGGGTACACTGGTGGCGGCGAATATAGGCGTGGCTTTGCGTTGATTTACATCGTGCTGCGTTAACGTAAAAAAGTGAGATAACCGCACTACACGGCTTCGTTCAAAACCATCAAACTTTTCGTTCAAAATCGCGTCAGTTAGTTGGCGTGCGCGGTCACTTCTAAAATTCATATACACAACAGCATCGCCATCCTCTAAGCGGGTGGCGGCTTCCAGAGGTTTTTTAATCACGGTGCATTTTACAAATTCGTCCGATTCTTTGCGCGCGTAAGCGTTGTACAAGGCTTCCGATGCGGTCTCCTCCACAAACTCAGCTTCGCCGTTCACAATCATATGGTAAGCGGGCGCAACGCGCTCCCAGCGCTTGTCTCTATCCATGCTGTAAAAACGGCCAGAAACGCTGGCGATTTTGCCCACGCCGAGCGCTTTGATCTTGTCTTCTAGCGCCGCAATATAAGGCACTGCACTTATCGGCGGCGTATCTCTGCCATCTAAAAACGCGTGAATATACACTTTGCTTAAACCTTGTTGTGCGGCCATTTCCAGCATGGTCAAAATATGGTCGATATGGCTATGTACACCGCCATCTGACAACAAACCGAAAATATGTAATGCTTTGTGATTGGCTTTTAGATTTTGCAAAGCTTTCACCAAAACCGCGTGTTTAAAAAACTCACCGCTGGCGATTGAATTGTTAATACGCTCAAAATCTTGAAACACAATGCGCCCTGCGCCCATGTTTAAATGCCCCACTTCCGAGTTACCCATTTGCCCATCTGGCAAGCCTACATGATGCTCAGATGCGTTAATCAGAGTATGCGGAAATGTACTTTTAAGTGCATCCAAATTGGGCGTATGTGCCTGTGCAATGGCGTTATCTGCCGCATCTTCATTATGACCAAAGCCGTCTAAAATCAACAAGATTACACGGGTAATTGCTGGGGTTGTTAGCATGGTAAATTCTTTAAAAATTCGTGTGAGATATCCATTATAATAGTCGCCCATAAAGACGTACAGCTAAAGCGCATATAAACACACAAATTTAGCTTGAAATTGTCTTGTTTGGTGTCACCTTAATCAATAAATTTTTAATGAATGAATCGTAAGAAAAAATATGTTTGAATTTGTAAAAGAAAACGCAATATTTGTTGGCTTAGCAATTGGCTCTGCTGTGGCCTTGTTATGGCCGCTATTAAATCGCGGCGCAAGCGGCGTGGCTAACGTTTCGGCGACCGAAGCGGTCATGCTAATGAGCCGCAGCAAGCCACTTATTTTAGATGTGCGTGATGCGACAGAGTTTGCAACTGGGCATATTCAGGGCGCAAAAAATATACCGCTGGCTGAGTTAGCCAGCCGTTTAAAAGAAATTGAAAAGTTTAAAGACAAGCCTGTGCTAGTGCATTGCCAGAAAGGCTTGCGCGCCAAAGGTGCTTGCAGCATTTTAAAAGCGCAACAATTTAGCCAGCTACATAATCTGCAAGGTGGCTTAGATACTTGGGTTGAGGCTAAATTGCCATTAATAAAAGTTGCTGTAAAAGCTTAAATCATGGCAAAAGTAGTCATGTACACCTCTGCTTATTGCCCGTATTGTACAAACGCAGAACGTTTGCTACTAAGCAAAGGCGTGACAGAAATCAACAAAATTCGTATTGATTTAGAGCCAGCGCAACGCGCCGAAATGATGCACAAAACGGGTCGCCGTACGGTGCCGCAAATTTATATTGATGATCAACATATTGGCGGCTTTGATGATTTGCGCGCGCTAGATTTGGCGGGCGGACTAGACCCCTTGTTAGCCCTATTATCAGCGACAAAATAATTTGATGAACAAAATACAATAAATAGTTAAACTATTGCATTATTAAAATGCATTAATAAATAATCTTTTTTTATCACAACATACTTTAACCTTACAGGAAAAAATCACATGGCAAAAGACAAAATAGCCGCAGCACCAGAAGCCGCGCAACAAGACCAAAATGCACAACCAGGTTTTGGAATCGAAAAACTATATGTTAAAGATGCTTCGATTGAAGTGCCAAATGCGCCACAAATCTTTACTGAGCGCACCGCGCCACAGGTGAATGTGGAGCTGGGTAATTCGGCCAGCAGGTTGGATGATGGCGTATTTGAGGTCGCCATTAAAGTGACCGTGACTGCTAAAATTGGTGATAAAACCGCGTTTTTGGTTGAAGCAACACAAGCGGGTATTTTTGCGATTCGCAACGTGCCAGATGAAAATTTAGAAGTTGTTTTGGGTGTAACTTGCCCTAACATTTTGTTCCCTTATGTGCGCGAAGCTGTTTCTGATATGGTGACCCGTGCTGGGTTTGCGCCTGTATTGTTAAACCCAATTAATTTTGAAGCTTTGTTTATGCAACAAAAGCAGAGCCAAGCTGAAAATGCAGGCGCAAAACCAAATTAAGCTTTTTAAGCACTTGTTAATGCCAGGCTTGGTAAGCTTAAGTCTGGTTTTTTCTATTTCTGCCAATGCGCTAGAGTTTCGTTCAGTGGCACCTGCCAAAGTCATTCTGTACGATGCACCATCGCTAGAAGCCACAAAACTTTATATTCTGAATACGGGTTATCCTGTTGAAATCATTGTAAATTTGGGTGATTGGTTAAAAGTGCGCGACCAATTGGGCGGTTTAAGTTGGATAGAGAACAAACATTTGAGCACCAAACGTACGGTGCTGACCATAGAAAAAACTGACATTAAATCCGCCGAAAATGCGGGTTCAACATTGTTGGCAACAGTAGAAAAAGAGGTGTCACTAGAACTGGTGTCACCCAATATTAACAATGGCTGGGTAGCGGTTAAGCACAGAGACGGCATAATGGGCTTTGTGCATGCCCGCGCGCTATGGGGGGTAAATTAAATCATGGGGTTTAAATTAAATCGTGGCGTGAATTCAATGAGGACGCGAATTAATGGCTAAAATTGCAGTATTAGGCGCTGGTGCCTGGGGTACGGCGCTGGCGATGCACATCAGCAATCAGCACCAGGTTTCGCTTTGGGCGCGTAACGCAGGTCACGTATCTGGTATGCGCAAAGCGCGCTCCAACCCTATGTATTTGGGCGATTTTCAGTTTAATGAACAGTTGCAAGTAGAAGATGATTTGAGCGCAGCGATTCACGGCGCAGAGCTTATTTTATCTGTGGTGCCAACCGCAGGTTTCCGTGATATTCTAAAACAAATCAACAAGTTAAAATTTTCCAAACCCATTATTTGGGCACATAAAGGCTTAGAGCCGCAAAGCGCGAAATTGCCACACGAAGTAGCATTAGAAGAGCTAGGCGCAAAGCAACAATGGGGCGCTTTGTCTGGACCAAGTTTTGCAGCAGAGCTGGTGCGCGGGCTACCAACCGCAGTCACATTAGCGTCAAACGATGCACAATTTGCGTTGCATGCTGCTAACTTAATTCACGGCAATAATCTTCGCGTTTATAACAGCACCGATGTGATTGGCGTTTCGGTCGGCGGCGCACTTAAAAACGTGATGGCGATTGCCGCAGGTATAAGCGACGGCATGGGTTTTGGCAACAACGCACGTGCCGCTTTAATTACACGCGGCTTGGCAGAAATTACGCGCTTTGGGTTAGCGCTTGGCGCAAAAACTGAAACCTTTATGGGCTTAGCAGGCGCGGGAGATTTAATTTTAACCTGTACAGGCCAATACTCAAGAAATCGTGAAGTTGGCCTGCAACTGGCTTCTGGCAAGGCGCTTGAGGATGTGCTAAAAGGTCTAGGCCACGTCGCAGAAGGCGTCAACACTGCGCGCGAAGTCATCCGCCGTGCTGATGGCATGGGCATTGATATGCCTATTACATTTGAGGTGAATCAAGCCCTAACGCACGGAAAATCAGCGCGCGAAGCGGTGATGGATTTGCTAGGACGCGAGCAAAAAGCCGAAGCGATTTAGTTTTTTGTAGGAGGCGCGCCTCGCGCCGATTGCAGGTTTGCCGTCATCTTCGCGGCGAGTCGCCGCTCCTACATGTAGCGCGTGAGTCATCTTCGCGGCGAGTCGCCGCTCCTACATGCAGCGCGTGAGCAAAAAGCCGAAGTAATTTAGTTTTTGTAGGAGGCGCGCCTCGCGCCGATTGCAGGCTTGCCGTCATCTTCGCGGCGAGTCGCCGCTCCTACATGTAACGCGTGAGTCATCTTCGCGGCGAGTCGCCGCTCCTACATACCGCGTTTAAAGCCAACTTGCCGCCAAGCCTCATACAGTAACACTGCGGCGCTGTTCGATAAATTCAAGCTTCGGCTATCAGGCAACATCGGCAAGCGCAATCTGTTTTCTGCCGAAAATTCATGGCGAATTTCTTCAGGCAAACCACGAGTTTCAGGGCCAAACACAAATACATCGCCCGCTTTAAAACTCACTTTGGCATAATTTTGGCTGCCTTTGGTGGTGATTGCAAACAAGCGCTTGCCCGCCATCGCCAGCTTAAAATCAGCCCAGTTTTTATGCACAGTTAAATTCGCATATTCGTGATAATCCAAACCCGCGCGTTTCAGTTGTTTGTCTTCTAAATTAAAACCCAGCGGCTCAATCAAGTGCAAAGCCGCGCCAGTATTGGCACACAGGCGAATGATATTGCCTGTGTTGGGTGGAATTTCTGGTTCAAACAGTGCGATAGTAAACATGATTTATATTGTTAGGTTTATTTTATGTGGAAGCCTGTGCGCAATTAGCTAACATTCTACATGGCTTGTACTTAATGATAGATAATCTTA
Organism: Methylotenera sp.; assembly: GCA_031369365.1. Lineage (GTDB taxonomy): Bacteria > Pseudomonadota > Gammaproteobacteria > Burkholderiales > Methylophilaceae > Methylotenera_A. The sequence continues at coordinate 3,029 of JANMOP010000063.1, read as the reverse complement.
AAATAATTTGGCTATTAAATTGGACGGCATCGTGAAAAATTTCCCCATAGTTTGTGTTGGTGGCTCGGCAGGCGGCTTAGAAGCTTATATCAAATTATTGGAAAATCTACCCTGCGATATGGGCGTGGCAATCGTCATTGTTAATCATGTTAGAACAATGCCCACCTTGCTGCATGAAATTTTGCCTAAATATACCACCATGCAGCTTAATTTAATTACTGAAGATTTGGTAATTGAACCCAACCAAGTATATATCATCCCCCCCAATCGAGATTTACATGTTCAGGATGGAAAGTTTTTATTAAAACCCATATCAAAACCGAGAGGCTGGCCTGATGTAATTACTGTTTTTCTGCGCTCATTAACCAATTACTGGGATGGCAAACTAATCGCAGTTATTGTTTCTGGCTTTGATGGTGACGGCGCTGCGGCGCTATGTGGTATTAAAGATGTAGGCGGCATTACCATTGCACAAAAATTGAGTACGGCTACTCAACCTGATATGCCAGAGAGTGCAATTGATAGTGGTTGTATCGATTTTGTGTTGTCACCCGAAGACATTGCTAAAAAAATTATTGAAATAATGCAAAGTGATTAACTAAAAGCAATTAACTAAAAGTAATCACATTGCCAGTGCAACTAGGCAGCGCTTGCCAAATTTAGCTCCACCCAAAATACGCTGCCTTTGCCCACAGTACTTTCTACGCCTATTGCGCCGTCCATCGCTTCTACAATGCGCTTACACACTACTAAGCCTATGCCCGTGCCTTCTTCTTTGCTAAATTCTTGCCCTAGCCGATTAAATGACTGAAAAAGCTGTGCTACATTGTTGGCGGTTAATCCCTCACCTGTATCTTCTACACAAATACGTATGCGTTGACTGCTTGCTTTAGTGTTACTTGGTGTATTGCTAATGAGTGTAGTGCAACTTAATGTGACTAATCCATCAGGTTTATTGTATTTTATGGCATTAGATAATAAATTTACAAAAACTTGCTTAAGCCTTACACGGTCCGCTTTAATTAAATAATTAAAATTACTAGCTGAGTAGTGCATATTAATGCCACGTTTTTGCGCTTGATTCTCTAACATTGCATAAGAATCACTCAACACTTCAGCCAAAGACAATGATTCTATAGTAAGAGAGCTCTTGCCAGATTCTATTACGGCTAAATCTAAAATTTCGTTAATTAATGCGAGTAAATGCCAGCCAGCCTTAATAATTTGTTCAATGTTGCGCATGTGATTGGCATTTGGTGGCGGCTCGCTTGCTTCAATTAGTTGTGCAAAGCCCAATATGGCATTAAGAGGTGTGCGCAATTCATGACTCATGCTGGATAAAAATTCTGATTTGGCTAAATTGGCTTTGTCAGCAATTTGCATGGCTGATTGCAACGCTTGCTCGGCTAGTTTTCGCGCATTAATATCAACTATTACGACGCGTAGTTCTAGATCGTGCTCTATGTCATCGGCAAGCGTAAGCACCACATTAACCCAAAATGATGGGTGATTATTTTTATTTAAGCGTAAATCAAACGATTGCGGATCACCACTTTCAATCAATTTTTTGTGATTCAGATAATAAATATCCTCATCATCATATAAAATAAATTTTGATAGTGGCTGTTGGATTAATGCGCTGCGTGTGACATTAAGCATACTAACCAGAGTTAAGTTAGCTTGTTGAATTAAACCACGTGCATTTAATGTTAAATAGCCAACTGGCGCCAAATCGTAAAGTTCAAAATAACGGCCGCGCGCCATATCAAGTGCTATGTGAGACTCGCGCAATTCTTCATTCTGCATTTCCAGTTCAATTTGATGTACTTGTAATTCATGCAATAGCTGATTGGTGGCCTCTAACGTTAAACCATTCACATTCAAAAAGTCGCTGTTTTTTCCAACACGGGCTTCGGCTATTGCTCGAAGGTTTTTCGAGCTTTTAACGCTAGGCATTGCGTCTTTCGGCATTGCGTCTGCAGGCGGCTTCTTATTAGTAGTCATCGTGCTATCTCACCAACTAAGCGTTCAGTGGTTGCAATCGCATAAACATCGCCACTTTCATTGATTAAAGCGGTAGAGATGATTGAAACATTTAAAATTTCCCCCTGTTTATTTAAGCGTTGGGTTAAATAGGGCTGCAAAATTTCAGCTTGGCTTAAATGTTTTAATTTAGCCAATGCTTCTTCACGCAATTCTGTTGGAATTCTGTCGCGCACGTTCATGCTTAATGCCTCAGCCTCAGTCCAGCCATACATCCTGACTGCGCCTGGGTTCCAAGCCAGCATTTGGCCAGACATACTTTTTACCGTAATCGCGTCGTGTGCATCTCGCACCACTACTGCTAAGCGGGCTAAATCTTTAGCTTTATTAAGGGCGGTGCGCGCCTGCACCATCTCTGAAATATTGACAAAAGAAATCACCGCGCCCTCAATCACATTATTCAATGTGCGGTATGGCTGAATACGCATAGCGTACCAACTATTTTCTTTAGTTTGCACCTCTATTTCTTTAAGCACTAATGTGTTTAGCACCGCTTGCGTGTCTGCCACCAAGTTATCGTAGCCAATTAAATTGGAGACAATATGTGCGACTGGTCGTCCAACATCACTTGTTATCAGATTAATAATGGTGCTGGCAGCTGGCGTAAAACGCAAAATACGTAATTGATGATCTACAAAAACGGTACCAATGCCAGTGCCAGCCAGCAGGTTATTCATATCGTTATTGGCGCTCGACAAATCAACTACTTTAGTTTGTAGCTCGTTGTTCACAGTCGCCAGTTCTTCGTTCACCGATTGCAACTCCTCTTTCGACGTTTCCAGCTCCTCATTGGTCGATTGCAGTTCCTCATTCACGGACTGCATTTCTTCATTAGAGGATTTGAGTTCTTCATTGGAGCTTTCCAACTCTTCATGCGTGCTCTGTATATATTCATCTTTGGCACGCAATTCTTGCCTCAGTGCATCAATTAGCGCTTCTGCTTCGCTATCAATCAGTTTATCTGCTGTGCTAGGAGCTAATTTATC
>JANMOP010000058.1:0-4566 GCA_031369365.1 Methylotenera sp. | reverse complement strand
CCTGGCACCACATTGGTCGCGCCTGTGCCTCCATTCATATTGCTAATCTGCCATGAGGTTGGCGGAAAATATTCGTTGCCGTTATCCCACACCGTTTCTACCATGTCTTTAATGGCAGGGGCGACTAGGTGAATGGGGTTTTTCACCAAATGCGGATAAGCAATATGCCCCTGCAAGCCAATAACGGTGAGCTTTCCAGACAATGAGCCGCGACGACCATTTTTAATCATATCACCGACGACTTTGTTGCTGGTCGGTTCACCGACAATACAATAGTCGATGAGCTCGTTGCGATTTTTTAAGACTTCAACCACTTTAACCGTTCCATCTACCGCCACGCCTTCTTCGTCCGAAGTGATTAATAAGCCGATAGAACCTTGATGGTTGGGATTTTCTGCTACAAACTCTTCGATTGAAGTCACAAACGCGGCCAGCGATGTTTTCATATCCGCCGCGCCGCGTGCGTACAACATGCCGTCTTTAATGGTGGGTTCAAACGGTGGTGTGTGCCATTTATCTAGCGGGCCAGTCGGCACTACGTCGGTATGCCCTGCAAACACCAATAATGGCGAGGTTGTGCCGCGCCGCGCATATAAATTATCTACGTCGCCAAAACGCATGCGCTCAATTTTAAAGCCCAGCGGCTCAAGGCGCGCAATCATGGTTTCTTGGCAGCCTTCGTCTAACGGCGTGTTAGATTGGCGTTTTAGTAAATCGATGGCAAGTTCTAATGTTTTGGACATATTTTAAAACCTTAAATACATTTAGCCACAGATGAACACAGATGCACACAAATAAATACAAAATCAACTGCGAAACTAAAAAATGAAATTATAAAATACATGGCGATTTAATGATTATCTGTGTTTATTTATGTTCATCTGTGGCTAATAAGTTTTTCAGCGTATTCGGCTTCGTCAAAGCCTAAACATAGAATTTTACCGTCTTTTTCTAAAATAGGGCGTTTGATGACAGAAGTTTTTGCTTGCATAAGCGCGATGGCAGAAGCGACGTCAATAATACTGGCTTTGGTGCTATCGTCTAAGCCACGCCAAGTAAGGCCTGCGCGGTTGATGAGCTTTTCAAAGGGTTGTTGCGCTAGCCAGTTTACGAGTAATCGTGGTGTCACGCCATGCTTTTTAAAATCGTGAAACTCGTAAGCAATATGTTGGCTTTCAAGCCAATCACGGGCTTTTTTAACTGTATTGCAGTTAGGAATTCCATAGAGTATAAGTGCTTGCATAGCACCTATATTAACAGCTAGTGTACCGATTCTACTGCTGTAGATTCAAATTTGTTGTGAGTTGGATTAAATAAATTAAACAAGCTATCTTTGCCGATTGGTTTAGAAAACAAGTAACCTTGCATATGGTTACAACCTAAATCTACCAGCATATTACACTGCTCATCGGTTTCTACACCCTCAGCGACCACGTTATAGCCTAAAGCATGGGCAAGTCTGATTACACCTTCGACTAAAGCTCTGGATGACATGGTTTGAGTTATTTTTGCAACAAAGGCTCTATCCAGTTTTAGCTCATCTATGTTTAATTCTTGTAAATAAGTAAGTGTAAATGCATCCAAACCAAAATCATCTAAGGCTATTTTAATTTTGGCTAATTTAAACTGCGAAAGTAAAAGCTTAAATTGTTGTTCGTTTTTAATGGCAGAAGTTTCTTTAATTTCAAAGATTAAGCTGTTTGAGGACACTTTATATTGCCTTAGCATTTCGGTCACCTCATGCGCTAAATTTGCATTACGAAATTGCTGATTAGCCAAATTAATGGAGATATTTAAGTCAATGCCCCCTCTATTTGCTTGCTGAATGGTGCGACAAACTTCTTCTAGAACCCATTCATTAATTTTATTCACTAGCCCAAAGCGTTCTGCCTCTGCAATAAAATCTTTTGGCGAGAGCTCGCCTTTGGTGGGGTGGTTCCAGCGTACAAGCGCCTCTGCGCCTACGGGCAGGCGTGTTTTACAATCAAATTTAGGTTGAAAGGCTAGGCTAAGCTGATTGTGTTCAAAGGCCTGTAGTAAATCTTGATGCACTATTAACAATTGCTCGGAGGCGGATTCAATTTGAGCGTCGTAAAATTTAAATTGATTTTTACCCGCCTCTTTGGCCTTATACATGGCCGTATCAGCACAAATCATGAGTTTTTCTATATCGCCATCACGCGGATAAATAGCAATACCTACTGAACATGAGATTTCGATTTCATGATGGTCAACGATAAACGGTTGTTTAATTGAGTGAACGATACGCTCGACAATTGGCACGATGTCTTCGTCGGATTTAATTTCCTCAATTAAAGCCACATACTCATCACCACCCAAACGCGCTACAAAATCGCAACCGCGCACAGCGGCTTGTAAACGTTGCGCGACAGAGGTTAATACGGCATCACCAACGTGGTGACCAAATTGATCGTTAATCGGTTTAAAATGATCTAAATCGATGAAGGCAATGGCAATGCTATCGCCAGCGCGTACGCAACGCTTAGAGGCCGCTTCTAAATGGTGCTGAAATGCACGGCGATTGGGCAAGTTAGTTAGCGCATCTTTTGCGTCTAGCACATGCAGATTTATTCTTTTTTGATTATTTAAAAGGCTAAATTTAAACATGTTATTACCATGCTTTTCATAAAACATAACTACTGCAAATACCAGCAAAAATAAGCAGACAATAGACAGCGCTATAATGCTAGCCAGTAATTTTTTGTCTGATACAGCGTACTCTGCGGCTGGTTGAGCGCTTGTGGGCAAATTGATAGAGGCACTAAAAGCGAGATGTAAACCAAATATAGCCGCCGCTGTAATTAACGATAAAATACTTTTTACCAAGTTGGCGTTCTCGCCAGTATATTCTTTCATCCATGATAGTGTGAGTATGCCTAATATGCATACAGCAATTGCCATTAAAAAGGCGATTAATAATGGAATAGGGTCAAAACTAATGTTGGTAGAAGTGGTAATTGCCACAGCAGTAAAATAAAACATGGCGTAACTGCATAATCCAGCAATTAAACCATTAGAAATCAACAGTGAGAGCTGGATTGTTCGCTTGCTGCTAGCGCAACATATACTCAAGCCAACCAAGCAGCTTAGCAGCCACGACGCTGCCAGCTCTGGTAGCGAAAACTTAAGTGCGCTGTCAGTATGGAAAGATAGCCAATTAAGAATTTGCACGCCCCAAATTCCGCTGCCAATGGCAATAGAGTATGCGGGTATCAACCATAATCTGCTAATTGCGCTAGATCGGTATAAATGACTTACAAAACCAAACGCGATAAAAGTAGCGAAACTGCCCGCTATTAGCGAAAGTAGTACCAACCAAATATCGTATTCAAGCTGCATAAATGTTAACTCTTTACATAATAATTTTTAATGTTATTGAGTTTACTAAGCAACGGGTGTGCCAAAACGATATTTTTATAAATTTATAATATAAATCATATGCTTAGTTGGGCGATTTAAGCATATGATTTATTAATAGATGAAGCTTAATGGATCAATAGGATGTCCGCAATTAATGGTTAAATTACAGCTATTGTGACGAAATAATGACAATTATTAAATGCCTCTCAACAACTCATTAATACCCACTTTACCACGGGTTTTTTCATCTACTTTTTTCACGATAACGGCACAGTAAAGGCTGTAGCTACCGTCTTTAGAAGGTAAATTACCCGCAACGACTACTGAGCCAGCGGGTACGCGGCCGTAAAATACTTCACCTGTTTCGCGGTCATAAATTTTAGTGCTTTGGCCGATATATACACCCATTGATATGACGCAGTTGTCTTCTACCACAACGCCTTCAACCACTTCAGAACGTGCGCCTACAAAGCAGTTGTCGCCAATAATGGTAGGCCCAGCTTGCACAGGCTCTAACACGCCACCAATGCCAACGCCGCCGCTCAGGTGAACATTCTTGCCGATTTGCGCGCAAGAGCCTACAGTCGCCCATGTATCCACCATAGTGCCTTCGCCCACATGCGCGCCGATATTAACGTAGGAAGGCATTAACACCGCGTTTTTGCCGATGAATGAACCGCGACGCACGATGGCGTTAGGCACCACACGAAAGCCACCAGCTTTAAAATCCGCCTCAGTGTAATTGGCAAATTTTGGCGGCACTTTGTCAAAATATTTGGTCACGCCGTCATCCATCAGGTAGTTATCTTCTAGGCGAAACGACAGCAATACCGCCATTTTCAACCATTGGTGTGTTTCCCAGTTTTGGCTATCGCCTATGCGTGAAGCCACGCGCAGCTTGCCTGCGTCTAAATCGGCGATTAAGCTGGCAACGGTAGCTTTAATTTCAACAGATGCGTTACTTGGGTTAATGTTGGCGCGGTCTTCAAATGCCGCTTCGATAATACTTTGACGTGGATCCATAAGGCTCTCAAATTAAGTTAATATAAAATTTAGTAAACAAGTTTGGTAAAACTGGCAAAAACGTTATTTTAACCTATATCAAGCCATTGTAGGAGCGACGCCCTCGTCGCGATAAAGTGAATCAAAATCGCGACGTGGGCGTCGCTCCTACAGGTAATTATT
>JANMOP010000008.1:0-6716 GCA_031369365.1 Methylotenera sp. | reverse complement strand
CTTAAAGCAATCAATTCTGCCCAAGCCGATATACAAACCAGTGCTTTGAAACAAAGATTTGCAGCAGCCGCAATGCGGGGCGATACAGTGCACCAACGCGAGCAATCGCGCTTTGAATTGCGACTGATGAACAACCCAAAGCGCGCGCTTGAATTGGCAAAGTTAAACTGGCAGATTCAAAAAGAGCCAGCAGATGCGCGTATTTATCTTGAAGCAGCCATCTCCATGAATGATAAAAATGAAGCAAATACTGTCATTAACTGGTTAGCCGCAAATCAGCAGGAAGACGCCACTTTAAGCCGCATGATTTCAAAATATAGGTCTTTATAATAGTGCTAAACTTAAACCTAAATTTCAACCTAACACGCTGTTTAATATTGTTTCTAAGCCTGTGGCATGGCGCTGCTTATGCTCATAAACCCAGCGACAGCTATTTGGCTCTATCAGTACAAAAAAATATTAACCATAATACGGCTACAGGCCAATGGGATATTGCTCTACGTGATTTTGATTATGCCATTGGCTTAGATGCTAATGCAAATAGTGAAATTACCTGGCAAGAAGTTCTGAATAAACAAAAAGAGATTTATGCCTACGCGCTGACTAGGCTTAGCATAAAAAACAATCAGGCTGCTTGCAGCTTATTGCCAAAACAACTTTTAATTGATCATCATACTGATGGCGCTTATGACGTTATTAAATTTAATATTAACTGTAAAAAAGAAATCAATGATTTAAATTTAAATTACACTTTATTTTCAGACCTTGACCCATCGCATCGTGGTTTATTAAAACTGGACTATGCTACGGCTGATAAAACAGGGCTTAACGCAAAAAATTACACCAAAACTGCAATTTTTGGGCCTGATAACCCTACGCAATCATTTACTTTATCTGCCCCTAAACGCTTCAATGAGTTTAAAGAATATGTGCTTGAAGGCATTTGGCATATTTGGATAGGCTTTGATCATATTCTGTTTTTAATTTCTTTATTGTTACCTGCCGTATTGATTTACTCGGCCAAAACTTGGCAACCCTCACAGCAGTTTAAAACTACTTTCATTGATGTACTAAAAGTGGTTACCGCGTTCACCATCGCGCATTCTATCACCTTAACCTTGGCCACCTTACAAGTGATTGAACTGCCTAGCCGCTGGGTAGAAGCCGCCATTGCTGCCTCAGTTATTCTGGCGGCACTTAATAATTTATTTCCATATTTATTAAAACGTAGATGGTTGGCCGCGTTTGTGTTCGGCTTGATTCATGGCTTTGGCTTTGCAGCAGTGCTGGCAGATTTAGGCTTGCAACAAGGCGCGCTAATGGTTGCGTTAGTTGGCTTTAATGTGGGAGTTGAAATTGGACAAATTGCCATATTAAGCCTATTTATACCTGCCGCGTATGTGCTAAGAAAATCAAAATTTTATAAAATAATTATATTTTACGGTGGCTCTGTGCTTATTATCATCATAGCGGCCGCATGGTTTGTAGAACGGGCGTTTAATCTACAACTGTTACCATAAAACCATGTTAACCCTGATTACGCGACTACTTAGCTTTTTTCAGTCTGGAAGTTTTGGGGAGTTGCAAAAAGTCTGCCACCACCGTGTTTTCTTTTAACTGCCGACTTTCTGACGCAGAGTCATAAACAATTAGCAGTGAGCGAGGTGTACCCTCATCTGTAGAAAACAATGTCATGCCTTCGGCGTGGTCTACACTTTGTCCGTAGGGCACATCCACAACGTGCTCTAACTCATCGGCCGGAACTACACACTCTTCTTTTGGCGCTGCAACTCCACCTATCCACCTAAAAATATTGACTGGGCCATCAATTTCCATAGTTGGGCCTGCTAAGATTAAAATATCTGAACCCTGTACGCATAGGTCGCGGATACCGAGACCACCTAGCTGGAGAAAATGCTTGCGATAAAGGCGCTGTTTTGATCCAATTGGCTTCAACCTCAGCGTAGATGGCTTTTTTACATCCTCATCTAGTTCCACTTCCAGAATCACTGCCCAGCCGCGTAGCACTGGCCCGCGAAGGCCTAGTAATATACGCTTACCCACTACAGCCAGACCTTCAATATCAAATCCATTGTCCTTACCTGGAATCGCAAGGAACGGTTCCAGATGCTTGTCCCCTTTCAGCGCCTCAGTCAAGTCATTACCTTGAGCTGTACCATGTAGTTGGGCGGCGGTGCGCTTTTCACCAAGCTTGTTACTTTCTTTCATTAAGGTGTATGACCCATCAACTTCTACTAGAGGGATGCGCGCCAAAAGATAACGGTTGCCGTCCGTGCTTATCTTAGCAAGTTGCTTTTTAGCCTGCTTAAGCCCATCTTCAAGCGTCGGATTTATACGCTTCAGACTGTGTGACCCAACTAACCAGAGGTAACCGTCCCCATAGTCCAGACCCTCTATGTCCACTTCTTCTAGTTCTGCAGGATCTTTTGGAGTAGCTACTGGCAGCTTAAGGTAATCATCTAGTGAGAACTGCTTGTGTAGGCCATATCTGTAATGGCTAGCGTCTTTGATGAGGGAGAGTCGTTCCAAGCTGATTGATTCATCGTTAGCAACCCAAAGCGTGTCCCCAATTTGTAAGGCAACGGACAGCCCATCTCTAAGTTCTTTACCTTTGCCTAAATCGGCATGTTCAGAGCTAAACTCTAGATTGATAGTACTCGTCGGATTCATGATTAAACACCTTGTCTATTTCATTATCTTGTAATCACTCTGGTTTTTCAACTATGCGTTTAATGAAAGCGTATGGACTGAATCTTAAAAAATACTATAAGCGATAAATTAACAAAAGATGGTGCGCTAACACACATTGTTTCAACAAGAAAAGCTAATATACAACGATAGGGTAATTGAATAGCCTTTTTTCATTGTTCAAGTACAAAAGTTTAGGTTGCTGTGACCGCTAACAATTACGACCCAAATCTGATATTCAGTCTGAGCACTGTACTGAAATTGTATTGAATTAAAGCTTAACTACAATTTAGTTTTCACAATAAAGCAAAATCTAATTTATATATTTTTATCGCCAAAATACTCGACAATTAATGCGCCTTAAATTCATTTAAATACATATAGTTCATTGAATTATATGGTACTATTTGTTAAATTAAATAGCACTCGTTAGTCGCCAAATGAAACCAAAGATTATTCGAGCTCTAGCGGCAATCAATGTAACTCAAATTGAGCCTCTTATCCCAGAACACAAAGAGCTGGGGGCTTTGCTTGAGCTAGCAAGCGAGTTGCGTCAAAAGAGCTACAAGTTGGCAGCTAACCCGCTACCTGGACTCAACAAAAGATTAACTAATCTTTTGCGTTCCATGAATTCATACTATACCAACAAGATCGAAGGACAACACACCTTACCTGCAGACATAGAGCAAGCTCTCAACAACCAGTATTCTAATGATCATGACGTTGCTCATAGGCAAAGAGTTGCTAAAGCGCATCTTTTAACGGAGTCGTGGGCAGAGGGTCATGTATACGGCAATAGTTGGCGAGACACATTTTCTACCGAACTACTTTGTGATATTCACCATCATTTATATAGCAACATGCAAGCAGAAGACAGAGTTACAGATACTGGTGAAGATGTTAATGAGGGTCGATTAAGAACACAAAATGTTATTGTTGGTATGCATATGCCACCAGACTTTCATCATCTTGGAGAGTTTCTCGCTCGCTGGCGCACTGCTTATACAGCACTCCCCGATGGCGACATGGCACTAGTCGGCTTAGCCTGTTCACATCAGCGTTTAGCATGGATACACCCATTCAACGACGGCAATGGCCGAGTTTCAAGACTACATACCCATGTTGCACTTCATGCTATGGGCTTAACTAATGGCATGTGGTCACCCATGCGCGGTCTAGCTAGAACACATCAAGAGTATTACGCCCACTTGCATAATGCAGACACCTTAAGGCAAGGTGATTACGATGGGCGAGGAGCTTTGTCTCAAAGTGGGTTAATCGCTTGGGTTAAGTACTTCCTTTCGGTTTGTATAGACCAAGTGACATTTATGGAAAAGATGCTAAATTTGCAAGACTTTAAAGATAGGCTTGAAACTTTGCTTATAGTAGAAGAGAAAAAAGGTGTGTCTGGGTTGAAAATGGCGGCATTACTGCCACTTCACTACATTGCGATTACAGGTGCAATTGAGCGTAGAGAATTTAAAGCAATGTCTGGCCTAGCTGATAGGTCTGCCGAGCGATTACTTAAAGCTTTGCTGGATTACAAACTTCTCCTTTCAGACACTCCAAGGGGCAAAGTTTATATGGGAGTACCCCTAAACTCTTTACAGTTTCTATTTCCTAAATTATGGCCTGAAGCTGAAGCAAAAATAGCTGAAAATATTTATCGATAATTTTGCATATAGCAGTCAATCCTATACAGATCGTATATTTATTTGCAGACAATGGTGAGAGGGGGAAACCCTTTTGCCATTTTAGTTTTATAATTATCTAAGAATCATTTTTCATTAGATTTGCACCTGTTTTGCAAAGTAAAAAAAACAAGGGGTTACATTTTCATGTAACCCCTTGTTTTATATGGTGGCCCCTCTGTGAGTCGAACACAGTACCAACGGATTATGAGTCCGCTGCTCTAACCAAGCATGAGCTAAGGGGCCAGAAACCTTTTTACTTTTATTAATCCTGCCCTGTTTCCAAGAAGCTTCTTAAACGCTCAGACCTTGTAGGATGACGCAATTTACGTAAAGCTTTTGCCTCTATTTGACGAATACGTTCACGCGTTACATCAAACTGTTTGCCCACTTCTTCTAGCGTGTGATCAGTATTCATCTCAATACCAAAACGCATACGCAGTACTTTCGCCTCGCGCGGGGTGAGCGATTCTAGCACTTCACTGGTGGCATCGCGCAAGCTGGCGTAAACCGCAGCTTCCATCGGTGCTAGCGTGGTGTTATCTTCAATAAAATCACCCAAATGTGAGTCTTCATCATCACCAATCGGCGTTTCCATTGAGATGGGCTCTTTGCTGATTTTTAAGATTTTACGAATCTTATCTTCTGGCATTTCCATTTTTTCAGCAAGCGTGGCTGGATCTGGCTCTATGCCTGTTTCTTGCAAAATTTGACGGCTGATACGATTCATTTTATTAATCGTTTCAATCATGTGCACAGGGATACGAATGGTGCGTGCTTGATCGGCGATACTGCGCGTAATGGCTTGGCGAATCCACCATGTGGCATAAGTCGAAAACTTGTAGCCACGGCGATATTCAAACTTATCCACCGCTTTCATTAGGCCGATATTGCCTTCTTGAATTAAATCCAAAAATTGCAGGCCACGATTGGTGTATTTTTTCGCAATCGAAATCACCAAACGCAAGTTCGCTTCAATCATTTCACGTTTAGCACGGCGCGCGCGCGCTTCGCCCGTGGTCATTTGTTTGTTGATTTCTTTTAGCTCTTTAATCGGAATGCCAACTTTAGCTTCCAAGGCAATCAGCCTATCCTGCTGGTCCACAATTGAGTGCTTAAAGCGCACTAATTTCTCGATATACGGCTTTTCTAGGCGCAATTCGTTATCTAGCCAAGCTAAATTAATCTCGTTGCCAGGGAAGCTTTTAATGAAGTGTGGGCGTGGCATACCCGATTTTTCTACGCAAAAATCCATTACTTTACGCTCGTGGCCGCGCACTTCTTCAACCAAAACACGCACTTGCTCGCACAAAGCTTCTACTTGTTTAGCCGAGAATCTAAACGCGGTAAGCTCTTCTAACACTTTCTCATGTAACTTTTTATAAGCTGGCTCTTGGGAGCTTTGTTGTTCGCGAATCGTGTTCATTTCGGTATTCGCTTTGCGAATTATCGCAAAACGTTTCAGCACTTCTTCTTTTAACTTAGCCAGCGCTTCTGCTGAAATGGCGGCTGCTTTTGCGCCATCCTCATCATCGCCTTCTTCGTCTTCAGCTTCTTCCTCTTCTTCTTCGGCTGCTTCAGCCGCAATCGCGTCTTCTAAGCCAATGTCGCTATCAATTAGTCCATCCACCAAATCATCTACACTGATTTCGTCTTTTTCAACTTGTTCCACCATTTTTAATAGTTGTGTAATGGTGGTTGGGCACGCTGCAATGGCTTGCACCATGTGTTTGAGGCCATCTTCAATACGTTTGGCGATTTCAATTTCGCCTTCACGCGTCAGCAAATCGACTGTACCCATCTCACGCATATACATACGCACGGGGTCGGTAGTGCGTCCAAAATCAGAATCCACCGTAGCCAAGGCAGCCTCAGCTTCTTCCACCGCGTCCTCATCGGTCACAGGTGCTGGTGCATCCGACATCAGCAATACTTCAGCATCAGGCGCTTCTTCGTACACCTGAATGCCCATATCGTTAATCATGCCGATAATGCCATCAATTTGCTCAGAGTTTTGCACGTCATCTGGCAAATGGTCGTTAATTTCGGCGTAAGTTAAATAGCCGCGCTCTTTACCCAAAATAATGAGCGTTTTTAAGCGGCTACGACGTGCTTCTGCGTCCAGCGCCACTGCTTCTGGATCTAGCGCCGCTTCTGCAGCAAGCTTTAAGCGCTCTTTTTCTAATGTTTTATCTGATTTTGGTCTGGCCATGCCTGATCCTATTCTGAATGTCGCGCAATTACGTAAACCCGCGATTATACCTCAAATTGCCCCTAAATTTTAATGCAATTTTGCTTAAACTTTAGGCAAGTTAC
>JANMOP010000103.1:0-14288 GCA_031369365.1 Methylotenera sp. | reverse complement strand
TAATGGATTTTCCGTCACAAACAATTCATCACCTTTTTCTAGCTTCATTTTAGCTAAAAATTCTTCAGGTAAAATAACGCCTAATGAATTACCAGTTTGAATAATTTTTAGTTTGCTCATTAAGCCTACTCAATTTATTGGTTGTATTAATAGTCCAGTTTATTATTGTGCAGTATAAACCATTTTGCACACCCTACGCCTGCCCATCGAGAGGCTACTTAGTAATCCAATCGTATTCTCCCATTCCATATGTATCAACATCAATCCTTTGATAATATCTTTCTTTAAAAGCTTTTAAAGCCGCTTCAAATTGAACCATAGCCAAAACTGCGTCACTTATTTGAGGCAAAGAATCATCATCTAACGTTTCAAGGTATTTACCTGAAGGCTCGTCCTTCAAAAACGGCAATAAATCATCGAGTACACGATTTATAATTTTGACTTTACCTGCACTAATAATTGCTTCAGGCTTCTTTTTTGATAACTCTCTAATTTCTTTTAAAATAGTGTCAAAAATGGGCTTGCTTGATGAGTAAGCCTCTACTGCAGCTTTAGTCGTTACGTGTTCAAATTTTTTCATCATTTTATAGTTCCTATCTTTGTGGGAGGCCTGCCTTCTATTGCGCTGGGTTCACCGTTAATTACGTATTGCCAGCGATGTTGACTATAAATCATGTTGTCCGAACGGAAGCGCTCTGCTTGTTCTTTGTAAAGTGCCAATATCATTGTGACATCGCTATTTGTTGGGAGTGTTACTTCCTCAAATTCATTAAAATCCTCGAAAGGTTTATAATTGCCAGTTAGCACCTGATTTCCGCTTCCTAACACATTATTTACTAATTTGAGTTTGAATAAATTGAGTCCATCATTAGGCGATTTTTTAGTCAATTGAGATAGCTCTGTGTGCAAACCATCTAGCTGTACTATAAGTTTTTCTAAATTGAATACATCGTCTTCGGTTTCCATTTTATCTCCTTAGGGGCAGCTTCTTCTAAGTTCGCTATATTTTTTAACAACCACATCTATAGGGTTGCGTTGTTTACTCTCAAAAAGCTCTACCATTTGGCCTATATCTGTATCAGTTAGCACAACAATGGCTTTGCGTTGCCCTGACCACAGATCTATTGTTCTTTTAAACTCAGCTTTCTTTAATGGATTTCTTGTAATAAATAAACCGAATTGTCCCAATTCGTCTGCTAAGTACCTGTTAAGTTGATCAACATGAATTCTTTCTATAGCCTGTACGTTTTTCATTTCCATAGTAATTTGTCTTGCGCCATAAGTATCGTATATATCTTTGAGAAATGGGGTTGAAGCTGAGTTGTAAAAAATTAGATCACGAATACTTACACCACTATCAGTACGCGCCTGTTCTTGTGCAAAATCTAGGTTAGGGTATAACAATGATGGTAGCAGTTGCCCCATTAATTCCTCATATGCTATATCAGCACCATCTGTTTTCCCTGTTGGTAATTTTTGAATTTGAGAAAACCTTCTCTTCGCAGAAGTTATAGGTATCTGCGAAAAAAGGGGGTCATTATGACAGTCCTCAAATGTGCGTTCTTTCTCTTTGATATAGTTATCTATTACCCCATAGTTATCGCGGTTATAGTTTAGAACTTCTATATGCCTTAGCTCCTCAGGCTTGTGTGATATTTCATCTTGTGGGCAATAATACTTAAAATAATCGTCATAACTAAGCCATGGAACGTATCTAAGCCAACGTTTAGGGACAAAAATTAGTGGTTTTCCATTTTTTGGATTAATCGGTAATGAAATAGCACTTTGTGTTTCAAATATATTTTTTCTAAAATCGTAAACATTCTGCACTTCTGAACTTACTTTTGGGATACCTAATTTATCACATTGTTGAATTGTAAAATCAATCAAGAAGGACTTAAGAAAACTGCAAGTTATATCGCTGATACGATCTTTTGACACACCATCTACGAACAATTGTATTTCTTCAAAATGACGAAAGCCTGAACGAGCGTATTGGGGAATTCGTTTAAATAAATTAATTATTTCTTTTGCAGAAGCTTTACCAATGCGTTTTCCATGACGAGTTGCAGATGTACCAAGACCAACTTCATCACATTCAGAAGCTGCTATTAGTATTTCAAGCGCCTGTTCTTCTTTGTTATCCCTAACCAGAATGCCTAGATTATTGAAAGCAGATAATAGGCTTGCATGAAGAGCATTATCTTGCTGTGAAGGCGAACGCCATAGCATGAATGGATCAACATAGAGAGGGATATCCTCTTCTAAAAACGGAATCGCAAAGTCTAAATCTGCCTGTGATAAGGGGATACCAAAATGATCTGTAAGCCGCGGTCTTATAATTGCCATAATTGTCTTAACACTCTTATTATTAACTAGACAGGAATTAAAATGATTGTAATTTCCATCTAACAAAGCATATACCCGCTTATGTAACACGAGAGCCATAAATACATTAACGAAGAACATTAGCAGACTGACTCAAAGCAATCAACAAGCAAATATTTAATAAATAAAAACTTACCACATTATTTTGGTAAAATAGCCTTATAAATTAATTAATTGCAGACTATTTTGACCACTCTTAAAATCATTAAAAAACCTAGCGATGCGCCAATTGCCAGCAAGTCGCCTGTGCGCCGCGCTGATCCTACTAAGCGCGACCGCAGTGTTGCGCTGCCTAAGCCTGTGGCTAGGGTTGATGGGGCTCAATCTGCTTCTAAAGACAAAATGGATTCCCGCGTTCGCGGGAATGACGAACGGACAGCCAAGCCTGATAGCGCGCGCCAACGTAACCATCGCTATGATGGTAAGGTGCATGGTGAGCCTTTTGCACAGAACTTTGCGGGTGAAAATACTAATACGGAAAGGCCGCTTAGAAGCGAGTTAAGGGCTGAATCTGCGAGCGAATCTAGACCGAGCGAACAAAAGCCAAGTGAGTTTGAACCTAGGAATGTCGAAACAAGACCAGCTGAACCTAGGCAGCATAAACCTGCTGGCGTTGATACGCGTGTGACGCCGCGCCCTGATAAAAACGAGCCGCAATATCGTCAAGCGCCGCGCCGAGGTGGTAAGGTGCGCGATGGTTATGACGGCACTGCAACGCCGCAATATGGCGCGGCGGCTAAGGCAGCATATAAATCCTCCACTGTGAATGTAGAGCAACCACGCCTTTCTAAAGTGATGGCAGAGCGCGGGCTTTGCTCTCGCCGCGAGGCAGATGAGTGGATTATTAACGGCTGGGTAAAAGTAGATGGCGTGATTATGGAAACGCTGGGTACGCGCATAAAACCTGATGCGGAGATTATTATTAGCGGCTATGCTTACGAGCAGCAAGCCGAACAAGTGACAATTTTGCTACATAAACCTGTGGGTTATGTGAGCGGGCAGGCGGAGGATGGCTACGAGCCTGCAATTGTCTTGGTGCACCCCGATAACGAATGGTTAGATGACCCTGAGTTAAACCAACATCATGCAAAAGAATTTCAGCGTGGGTTTTTGCATGGTCTTGCCCCTGCAGGCCGCTTGGATATTGACTCCACAGGTTTGTTAGTGCTCACTCAGGATGGTCGTGTTGCACGGCATTTGATTGGTGAAGATTCATCGGTAGAAAAAGAATATTTAGTGCGGGTAGAAGGTGAGCTAAGTGATGCCGATATGCAGCGCCTGAATCACGGCTTAAGTTTAGACGGCGAAAGATTGAAACCCGCTAAAGTAAGCTGGCAAAACGAAGACCAATTGCGCTTTGTGCTGCGCGAAGGCAAAAAACGCCAAATTAGGCGTATGTGTGAAATGGTGGGCTTGCATGTGGTGGGTTTAAAGCGCGTGCGCATTGGAAGTGTAAATTTAGGTAAATTACCAATAGGGCAATGGCGCTACCTGCGCAACGATGAGCGTTTTTGAGTTATGCTGTTTTTGTGGTAGTTTAGATGTCAACTTTTTAGTTTAAGGGGAAGATAATGGGTTTATTCGATAGCGTAGCAGGTGCAGTTTTAAGTAAGCTTGGTGGCGAACAAGGCAGCATGGCACAAGTGGCGATGGAAATGTTTAATAACAACGGCGGTTTAAGCGGTATAGTCGATAAATTTAAACAAGGTGGTTTATCAGAGCAAGTGGCTTCATGGGTGGGCACAGGCGAAAATATCGCGGTATCGCCAGAGCAAATCTCTAGCGTAATGGGCGAAGGTGCAATTGCAGATATGGCGGCTAAATTCGGCCTTTCTCCTGAAGTGCTAAGCGCGCAAATCGCTCAACATTTACCAACTGTGGTAGATAAATTAACGCCAAACGGTGAAGTAAACGCTGAATCGGGTGGTGGATTGCTTTCTACTGTGTTAGGTATGCTCAAATAATTTTAATTTGCATTAAGCACCATATAAAAAGGGGCTACGCGCCCCTTTTTAACTTGTAGTTGCTCTAATTTATAAATCAACCTAAATAGTTAGGCCAAGCCTGCTAAAATAACCTGATGGATTTAATACTCTTATTTAAAGCATTTATTTTAGGTTTGGTGGAAGGCGCAACGGAATTTTTGCCAATTAGTAGCACTGGGCATTTAATTATAGTTGGCGATTTGCTCAGTTTTAACGACGACAAAGGCAAAATATTTGAAATTGTAATTCAACTTGGCGCGATTTTAGCGGTGTGTTTTGAGTTTAGAAATCGACTTTTTAACACCTTAACACACATGAGAAATGATGCCTCTGCACAAGGTTTTGTGTTAAATCTAATCATCGCATTTTTGCCGGCAGCCTTGCTGGGCTTGCTATTTCACGATTTTATCAAAACCTATTTATTCTCGCCGATTACGGTGGCAATCGCTTTAATTGTGGGCGGTTTCGCTATCCTATATATCGAAAAATACACCAGTCATTCTAGTACCCATCAAATTGAAACCATCAGCGCTAGCCAAGCGTTAAAAATTGGCTTGGCTCAATCATTGGCGCTGGTGCCAGGCGTTTCGCGCGCGGGCGCAACTATATTGGGAGGTATGGTATTTGGTTTAACGCGTCAAACCGCCACCGAGTTTTCATTCTTTTTGGCGATTCCCATCATGTTTGCAGCTACTGGCTATGATTTGCTAAATAGCTGGAATCTACTTCATGCTGCCGATTTGCCCATGTTTGTAGTGGGTTTTATTACTGCCTTTTTGTCTGCATTGCTCGTTATTAAAGTGCTCATTCGCTTTGTCGCCAACCATGATTTTGTTGGCTTTGCTTGGTATCGCATTATTTTTGGGTCGATTGTGTTACTTTATTATTTGTGAACTATCTTCTAAGCGATTAATCCCACAGCTTTAATCTAAAGCCATAAACCAAAATGCTGTTTGATTTTCGGTGCTAAAATAACACTCAAATTGTATTGAGAAACATTATGCCTAAACTAATTAAATATGCGCTCTACGGCATTGGTGGCACCATTATTTTGTTGTTGTTGGTCGCTGGTTATTTTGCTGCAACCTTTAATCCCAACGACTATAAAGACGAGATAATCAAGCTCGTCAAAGATAAAAAAGAGCGCACACTGATTATTGAGGGCGACATCAAATTAAGCTTTTGGCCAAAAATTGGCGCTAATCTTGGTAAAGTATCCATCTCTGAGCATCAATCCGATACCATATTCGCCTCTGTGAATAACGTAAAAGTGGCGCTGGCTGTGATGCCTTTACTTAAAAAAGATTTGGTAGTAGATACGGTTTATGTGGATGGCGCAAAAGCCAATGTGATTAAAAACAAAGACGGTAAATTTAATTTTGATGATTTACTTAGTAAAGACGAAGAAGATAGCAAAATAAAATTTGATATTGATGGCGTTAATATAAGTAATTCTGCGGTGATTTATACGGATGAAACCACAGGCGCAATTTACAACGTAAGCAAATTTAATATGCAATCTGGTCATATCGCCTTGGCCGAACCTGTTGATTTAGAATCAGATTTCACCTTGACTGCCAACCAGCCAAAAATAGCTGCAACCGCCACTCTCAAAGGTAATTTCTTTATAGACCCTGAAACCAAGCATTTCAAGGTCAAGGGCTTAGATAGCCACTTGATGGGTGATTTATTGGGTGGCACTGGCATGGATGTTAAAGCCAGTGGTGATGTAGATGCCAAGCCAGAACTAAAGGAATTTTTAGTTGATAGCCTTAAATTTGTGGCTTCTGGCAACTTTGATGGCGCTAAACAAAGCATCGATTTAAGCGCGCCTGCACTTACTATTTTAAAAGATGAAGTTTCTAGCAAAAAAGTCACGGTTAGCTTAAGCCAAGATAAAGCGGGCAATATTTTCAAAGCCAATATGGTGTTAGCCGACCTGAAAGGCTCGCCCAAAGCGCTGCAAAGCTCTGGCATTACTGGCGATTTATCTGCCGTGCAAGGCAAGCGCACAATCACTGGCACGTTCTCATCACCTTTTAGCGGCAATATCGAAAACTTAATTTTTGATGTTCCAAAACTTGCTGGCAATTTAGATATTACAGACCCCAGCTTGCCCAATGGCGGCATGAAAGGTACTTTTAATTTGAGCGCACATAGCGATATTAAAAAGGAGCTGGCCAATAGTAAGTTTAGCCTGAACATGGCTGAAACCAAGCTTACAGGCGATGTTGACGTATTTGGATTTAAAAAACCCAATATCAAATTTAACTTAAATGCTGATAAATTAGATTTAAATAAACTGTTAGGCAAATCGACTGCACCAGCCAAAAGCAGCAATAAACCTGCCCAAGGAGGTAAAAGTGGGCTGTCCGCATTAAAAAACATGACGTTAGACGGCAAACTTAGTGTAGCTAGCTTGGTTTACGACAAGTACCGCGTATCTGGCCTTAATGTTGGCATAAAAGCCGATGGCGACAAACTCGCTTTTAGCGGGCTAAACGTGAAAGTCGATGATAGTAATATTAAAGGTAACTTTGGTATTAGTAATTTTGCCAAGCCGCTTTACACGTTTGATTTGGATATTGATAGTGTGGATATGGATAAATATACCGCAGCTGATGGCAGCACTAAAAAAGAAGCTACAAGTAAAAGCGCAGACAAACCACTCGATTTAAGCACGCTTAAGGCGCTTAACGCCGACGGCAGTATTCGTATTGGCAACCTAAAATATGGCAAAACCAAAGCTTCTAACGTTAATATTAATTTGAAAGCAGATGGGGAAAAATTAAGTCTCAACCCGCTAAGCGCCAAAGTAGATGACAGCCAGGTTAAAGGTAGCTTTGCCATTACACAGTTTGCACGCCCAAAGTATTTATTTGATTTAGACATTGACACCCTAGATGCCAATAGATATGCGGCTTCTGGCGATGCCTCTAAAACAAATAAATCAAGTGAGGGCAGCGGTTTAACTGGTTTAAAAAATTTTCTAGCAGACGGTAATTTGCGTATCGGCAATTTAAAATACGATAAATACCAAATATCTAACCTTAAAGCTGGGCTAAAAGCGGATGGTCAAAAACTACAACTTAACCCGCTTATCGCTAAAGTGGATGATAGCCAAATTAATGCCAATGTGGGCGTTAGCCAGTTTAGCAACCCCATTTACAACTTTGATGTGAAAGTTGACCGTTTGGACGCCGATAAATACATCACCAAAACTAGTGCTAAAAGCACGGGTGATACGCCCATAGATTTGAGCGCGCTAAAAAAGTTGAACGCGGTGGGCGAAGCCAATATTGGCTGGCTTAAGCTCGCCAATGTAAAAACCGAGAATGTAAATTTAGGCTTAAAAGCAGGCGAGGGCATTGCCACACTTTCGCCATTTTCTGCCAATTTATATCAGGGCAGCATGAGCGGTACGCTTAAAGTAGATGCGCGAGCAACGCCAAGTATTACATTTAAACAAAATATGAAAAGCATTTCTATTGGGCCGCTGTTAGTAGATTCTATCAACAATGACATGCTTAGCGGCACTGGCACGGTGAATATTGATGTGACCACGCAGGGCAATACTGTAGGCGCGCTTAAAAAAGCTTTGCTGGGTAGCGCTTCACTTAACTTGGCCGATGGCGCGCTGAAGGGCGTGGATATTGCGGGTAGCATTCGCGACTTAAAAAACAAGGTCAATATTCTTGGCAAAAAAGATGTGAATGCTGATAAAACTAAGAAGACCGATTTTAGCGAGCTGACCGCCACTTTCGATATTAAAAATGGGGTTGCGCACAACGAAGACCTAGCCATGAAAGCGCCTGTATTGCGCTTGGCCCGTGGTGATAGCCGTGGTGATATTGATATTGGCAACGAGAAAATTAATTACATTGCCAAGCCAAGCATCGTGAAATCACTTAAAGGCCAAGGTGGTGCAGAGCTGGATGATTTAAGTGGTATTGCGATCCCCATTAAAATCACAGGCACATTCGCCGACCCTAAATACGGCATGGACTTTGCAGCCATTGGCGCTGCTTTAGCGCAATCAAAATTGCTGGATAAAGTAGGCGGCGAAAAAGGGGCTGCGGTTAAAGAACTATTAGGCGGAGATAAAATAGAAGGCTTAAAAGGATTATTAGGTAAGAAAAAACCTGCTGCACCTGCAGATTCTGCAGCGACGCCTGCTGAGGCTAGTCCCGCCACACCAGCTGGAACGGAGGCCGCACCAACCCCGTCTGCTGAGCCTGCACCGCCCGCCGAGCCACCTAAATCACTAGAAGAGCAAGCCAAAGAAAAAGCCGAGCAAAAGTTAAAGAAGTTGCTTAAGTTTTAATATGACTGGCGTTTTTGCAGAAGCCATTATCGAATGGCAAAAGTGGCATGGTCGCCATGATTTGCCTTGGCAAAATACGCAAGACCCTTACGCTATTTGGGTGTCAGAAATTATGCTGCAACAAACACAAGTGGCCGCCGTAGTTGGCTATTACGCCAAGTTTATGCAGCGCTTCCCCACTATTGCCGCGCTTGCGAGCGCCAGCCAAGAAGAGGTTTTGCAAAGCTGGAGCGGGCTAGGTTATTATTCGCGCGCGCGTAATTTGCACAATGCGGCGCAAAAAATTATGGATGATTTTGGTGGCGATGGGTTTAGTGTACAGTTCCCCACCCAATTTGAGGATATTTTAAGCTTGCCTGGCATTGGTCGCTCTACCGCTGCGGCTATTTCTACCTTTGCTTTAAACACGCCACAACCCATATTAGACGGCAATGTGAAGCGCGTTTTTGCGCGGCATTTCAATATTTCTGGCTGGCCTAGCACGCCTAAAATTGAGCAGGCGATGTGGCAAATTGCAGTACGCGAAAACCCAGTTGTAGATGCCATTGCTTACACACAAGGTTTGATGGATTTAGGCGCAACGCTTTGCATGCGTACAAAACCAAACTGTGTTGCGTGTCCAGTCAATGCTAGCTGTGAAGCCTTAGCTAACAATTTAGTCAGCCTACTACCTACGCCAAAACCGCGCAAAACGATTCCCGAAAAAAACACGACTATGCTGGTGCATGTGCGTGGTGATGAAGTGATGCTGGAAAAGCGCCCGTCAGTAGGCATTTGGGGTGGCTTGTGGAGCTTTCCTGAAGTCGATGGTATGCCAAGTGAATCACCCTTGAGCAAGCTGACGCACACGTTTACGCATTTTAAGCTGCACATTACGCCGCAGCTGGTTTATACGAGTAAAGTGAATCCGCAGGTGAATGAGGCAGGTAAAATTTGGTTACCGATTGATGAGGCGATTGGCGCGGCGATACCTACACCGATACGGAAAATTTTATTGCAGCTCAAAGCACTTAAGATAAATTAAGCATCAAAGCTAGGCTTCCTGCCAACTAAAGCTTCTAGCATTCTAAGCTCGTCATCGGCATGATCTATCACCTCAAACGCCTTCATTTGTGCATTACCACTACCGTTTGTGGTCACCACGTGTGCGTTATGATGCTTAGAAATAACCTCTTCGCGTTCTAGCCCAACTATCAAATCGGTATGCCCATAACAGGTGCAAGTGTATAACTTATCTTTTGTAACCGCTGCATACACGGCAGTGCCTCTAACGCCGATGGTGGCTGTACTGGTGAAAATGCGCGTAGTGGATTTTCTTTTTCCAAACACGCCAAGCATCGCGCCAGTGACTAATCTTAAGGCTGTTACCAGTACACTATCTTGGTCAGAATATACCTGCAAAGTTGTGCCGCCGCGCACTAAAAACGCATCTTCACCCAAGCTAAATACCAACTTACCCTGTTGCGAGACGACAATTTCATCACCGTTTTTAATGATTGAGGCGCTATTAATTTTGGTCTGATTAATAAAAACGTCACCTTCAATTGCATGAATCTTGCCAGTAGCGGCAAATGTTTTTATTGGAATAATCGCAGCCACTGGTAATAGTGCGGCTGCAATTAAAAACCTTCTTCTTGATTTTATGGTCATACTTACCCTTTATAACGACATTATTTATTGGTCGTTTAAATAATTACAACCTTACAAAAAGCAAGCAATAAAAAAGCCGAACTAGTCGGCTTAAAATAATGGCGTTTCAATGCAGGCGGGATTCTAATATCTTATCTGCCAGCATTTGAAATCGCGGCGATACAAATTTCCTACTTTGCGAACCTGCATCAGCGATTGAAAGTAGCTCCTCAATCGCCGACCTAAAACCTAACTCAAACAGCCAGTAATCTGATTCATCAATCGCAGATTTTTTGTCAGTATTCACATCCGCGCAAAGCCGCTCAAAAGCTTCCATGCATACATTATGTTCAGCCATAGTTCCTCCAAATTTCATTTACTTGCTCATATCATAAATCTTAAGCGCACTTTGTCAACCTTTGCGGCATTTTACTCATTGCTGCTTACTTTTGATCCCAGGACTCTTCCCACATGCAATGTTTAATTTTGTGGCGATTGGCAATCAGCTCATCAATGCTGGGCTCGTCGTTCAGCGCGCGTTTAATAGCGAGTTTGGTCGCTTCGTAGTTATTTTTGTACATATCGGCTTTGTCTAAAGTACCTGCTTTTTCAAGCTCAATGCAACCTGGGTCTATCCATACTAGGCTAATCATGCATAAATCGTTGACTTGGTCTTTTGGAATAATGCCCTCAATCACACAATCTAAAATCGCGTCGGCCGCTGCGGCTTGTACCACACCACCAAACAAACCAACATCGGTACTGCCTTTTAAGGTAACTTTTGGCACCATCATGCACGCTGGGCGCACAAGTTGGTTAATATCGCGCACTGCAAACATCGCCGTATGGCCTTTGCTTTGTGCCATTAAATTAGCAAATGCCGCACCTACTGGCCCATCTACACTACCGATTAAAATTTCTGGCATGGCGGCCGTCACATCTTTACCCTCGGTGTAAACGGTAGCTTCGCCTGCTTTAAATATGATTTTTGACATAATGTTCTCGATTAGTTTAAAAAATTAAAATGCTATTTTAGCAAATGCTTAGCTGAAGGTTCAATTTAATTACAAGGGGTTAATTTAATTACAAAACTTTAATTAAAATCCAACTGCATATCTACATGCGGAATGTGTACGTCGCAATATTCTACGCTCGTTACTCTGAAACCAGCTTTGCGATAAAATTCAATCGCATGGGTTTGTGCAGATAAATGCATACTTTTACTGCCATGCGCTTTGCATATTTTAATTGCCTCTAGCAGCAGAGCGGTTCCCAGCCCCATGCCACGCCATTCTTTAAGCACTGCCATGCGACCAATTTTGTGATAATCAATTATCCGCAAGCATGCAATGGGTTGGGCTTCTAAATGTAAGTCATCAAACAACGCCAAAAGGTGTATGGCATTTTCATCTAATTCATCCCACTCAAAATCTGGAGCTACAGCTTGCTCCTCAACAAAAACTGGCGTTCTAATCGCACGTAAATAATCCTCATCATCATTCCAACGTACTTGTGAAATTTGAATATTAGCTAGCATGAATTAAACGCTTTATAATAATGGCTTGATCTAAACGTTGAGAAAGTTATTAAATGTATAAATACTTAGAAGTGTTGGCTAGAATTTTACTCGCGCAAATATTCTTTGTCGCGGTGTTAATCGTCATTTCGCAAATTACAAGCCATCCAGAGGGTTACAAGGCCTACTCTGCCTACTTAGGCGGCTATGGTTTAATTGGGGTATTCGCGCCACTTACCATTTTTATACAATTTGTATTTGGGCTGGGCTTGTTACTAGGCTATAAAACCAAAATTTGTGCCTATGTATTGGCGGCTTATGCTGTATTTATAGCGCTTTTTATGAAACTACAAGAACCTAATGGACTTATTTTAACTATGCAATATCTTGCTATTGCGGGTGGCTTAATTATGGTCGCTTTGCACGATCAAATGGCTTGTAGCTTAGATAATCTCAAGAAAATAAAACCTTAACTAGTAAAAAATAGTTGTTTTACGAATACATAATTCTTTGACAGGCTCTGCAAGCCAATATTCATGCGGCTTGCAGGTACTGCCTAAAACGCTTAAATCTGGGCGCATATTTTTTTATTCCCATTCTAATGCGGGGTAAATAATATTCACATTACGCCTATTGGTAATATCAAATAGCTGCCATTTATCTTTTTCGCTCGCCGCCGCCGTATTCATGGTAGATTCCATGCTCTCACCTTTTTTGATGCTAGCGCGAATATCCGTAAGCAGTGCAGTTAAGTAACGCTGTTGGTTTTCGATAGCGAGTTTCCAATTTTTAGTAACTGGTCCGTGACCTGGCACGACTTGTTTGACAACGCTGCTTTTTAATTTTTCCAGCTCGGTAATTAAGCCTTTAATATCGCCCTCTAACACGGGCGTACGCTCAATAAACAGCAAATCGCCTGTAAATAATGTGTTGCTTTTGCTATCTATAGCAGACAAATCGGTATTAGTATGCGCCACTGGGTGAGCGGTGAGCATCAGTTTTCTATCGCCTAAATCTACTTCCAGCGTGGTTTTCACGACCATGGTCGGCTTTACTAGCTCACTGCCTATGGCATCTTCACCCAACAATTTCATATTAATTTTGGCGTATTGCTCGCGCCGCAATTCCATCGCGGTGGCCAATTTTTCGTGCCCAATAAATTCTGCTTTATCTGATACAAAAGCCGCATTGCCGTAAATGTGATCAGGATGCACATGTGTGTTAATCACGTACAAAATAGGTTTATCGGTCACTTTTTTAATCGCATGGCGCAACTGATTACCCACTTTAATGCTACCGCCCGTATCAATCACCGCCACGCCCTTGCTACCCACTACAAAACTCGCATTACAAATATCGCCGTGATAACCATCATCAATATCTTGATGTATACCGTGATGCACATAAATGCCGTCGCCCACATCTTCTATCGAGAAATTTGTGCCCTTTTGGTCTGCGTGGGCGCAGCTGGTCAACAATAGCAAGCTGGCAAGCAGCGTAAAATAACGGATCATTTTAATCCCTAAATATGGTTAATCGCATAGAATACGCTTATATTAGCGGTATGAACAACTAATCAGCGTGACCAATGTCACATGGCAAAAATACACTTTGGAGAATCATAATATGAATATTGAAAATAGCAGCTATACCAAAACCGCCAAGTTTTTGCACTGGCTTATCGCGCTGGGCGTTTTTGGCATGTTTGCGCTTGGCTGGTATATGAGCGATTTGCCAAAAGAAGCGCCCAAACAAATGGCTTACGATTTATTTGACTGGGGCATTTACACTTGGCAATTGGCAGAAGAAGCAAGCCCGCGCACCTTTTACTTCAATTTGCATAAATCCATCGGTGTAACAATTTTTGCACTGATTTTGTTTAGAATTTTTTGGCGTTTAACGCACAAAGCGCCAGCATTGTTGGCCTCGTACAAGGCTTGGGAGAGCAAATTAGCCAAAAACGTACATCGTTTACTTTATGTGTTAATGGTGGCATTGCCTTTGAGCGGCATTATTATGGCAACTTACAGCAAATACGGCATTAAATGGTTTGGCATAGAGTTTATTAAAGGCTTAGATAACAAAGAGTTGCGCGAACTGTTTTACGAAGTGCACGAAATTATTGGCATAGTGATTTTATTGGTGGTTATTTTGCATATTGCTGGCGCGCTAAAACACAAATTTATTGATAAAGATGAAACACTGGATAGAATTTTGTAGATTTTTATTTGTAAAAAAGCCCGTGCTTGATTTTACAAGTTGCGGGCTTTTTGCATTTCGTCTCTGAAACCGCCAGCATTAAATATCGCTAAATTAAAAACAATTAATTATGACTATATTATGTAGTCATAATTGGGTTATGATATGTATGTTAAAAGACAAACATTAGGAATTTATTATGCAAATACAAGTTTCAAAATCGCAACTAAAAGCAAAAGCATTGGAA
>JANMOP010000026.1:0-9964 GCA_031369365.1 Methylotenera sp. | reverse complement strand
TAAAACTACACTCTCTAAACTAGCCACAGACCCAAGTTGCATGGATGATTACGATCCTAACGCGATGTCTGTGAGCCAAGCGCGGCAATTCATTCAGCAATTTTTAACACCAGTTGTTGAAACAGAAACTGTGCTAACCATGCAAGCTTTAGGCCGCGTATTGGCGGCAGATATTATCTCACCCAGCAACGTGCCAAACCACAATAACAGCGCGATGGATGGCTTTGCATTTAAGTTTTCGGCTAATTTAAAAACGCTGAATATCATCGGCACGGCTTTTGCTGGCAAGGCTTTTGCGGGAGCTGTTAAAGCGGGCGAGTGCGTCAAAATTATGACGGGCGCCGTGATTCCTGCGGGTGCAGATACGGTGATGATGCAAGAGCGCATCGCGGTAAAGAGCGACCGCATTACCTTGCTGGATGAACCAAAACTAGGCGCGAACGTGCGTTTAGCGGGTGAGGATTTAAAAATTGGTCACACAGTTTTAGCCAAAGGTCATGTATTGAAGCCAGCAGATTTGGGCTTGGTGGCATCCCTTGGTGTTGGCGAAATTAGCGTGTTTCGTCCATTAAAAGTTGCATTTTTTAGCACTGGCGATGAGCTGGTAAGTGTGGGGGATAAACTGGAGGAAGGCCAAATTTATGATAGTAATCGCTATACGCTATTTGGCATGTTAAGCAGGCTGGGCGTAGTGATTAGCGATTTAGGCAATGTGCCAGATGACCCTGAACTATTGGAAATACGCTTGCTGCAAGCCGCTGATAATAATGATGTGGTGATTACTAGTGGCGGCGTTTCGGTGGGCGAGGCAGACTTTATGAAGGACTTGCTGGCCAAACACGGCCAAGTGTTATTTTGGAAAATTAACATGAAGCCTGGGCGTCCACTCGCTTATGGAAAAATAGGCCTTAATAAAAACAAACAAGCACATTATTTTGGCCTGCCTGGCAACCCTGTTTCTGCCATGGTGACGTTTTACCAGTTTGTACAGCCTGCCCTGCAAGCCTTATCTGGTGCGGCCTGTGTGGCAATGCCTTTTTTTACAGTTGAATGTACGGAAGCGATTAAAAAAGCCACAGGCCGCACCGAGTTTCAACGTGGTATTTTGTTTGATGAAAATGGAACTTGGAAAGTTAAACCCTTGCCGAATCAGGGCTCTGGCGTGTTAAGTAGCATGAGTGCGGCTAATTGTTTCATTGTGCTAGATGATACAATAGGCAACTGCGAGCCAGGCGCAATAGTGAAGGTACAATTGCTTGAAGGCATTATTTAAGGTGTAAAAGCACATTCTTAAATCGTGAAAAACTCTCTGTTAAGCCTGCTCAAGCTATAGTACAATCAACGGCTTAGCCAATTTTATTAGCCCCATTTTATTAAGCCTTTTTTATCTTGATTTATTTTGATTCATTTTGAATATTGCCATTAAAAATTCCACCTTAAACTTAAGTACAATAGCTTGGGCAATTACCTGTTCCATTTTGTTGCATGTTTTGATTTTTGTGGCGGTGCCAAATTTTAAATTGGATGTCATCAAAAAAACGCCTGATTTGCTCACTGTGGAATTAGTACAAACCAAGCCGCCAGAGCCCATTGTGATGCCAGAACCGCCCAAGCCTGTAGAAAAAATACAGCCCTCATCTGAGCCCATTAAACCTTTGCCAAAAAAAGTGCTTAAGCAAGAGCAAGCACCCGTTCAAAATATCAAGCCAGCACCAACGCAGGCCGAGCCACCGCCCCCGCCAAGCGTGATTACCGCCGCGCCTAATGTAGATGTGCCGCCCACCATTATCGTGCCGCCGCCGCCACCTGAGCCGCCGAAAAAAATCGAGCCGAGTGAGGATGATATTAACGCGGCAAAAAACCAATATAGCAACACTTTAGGCCGTGCTATTGCCAAACATAAAAGCTACCCAAAAATCGCCCGAATGCGCGGCTGGGTGGGCGATTGCCTGCTTGATTTAAAATTAGATGACAATGGCAATGTGCTTTCTGCCAGCGTAAAAGAAAGTAGCGGCCATGAAGCATTAGATAACCAAGCCTTAGAAATGGCGCGCAAAGCCGCACCTTTCCCTGCTCCCCCTGAGGTGCTGCGAGATCGCAGTTTTAATCTCACTGTGCCTGTCTCGTTTAAGCTCGAATAATTTACAATTTTACGTGCCTTCACGTTGGCACAATCGTTTTAACATGAGTTCAACTAAAACGATTTAGGTTTGTCACACTTGATAGTTAAAATTCTAGCCTTTATAAACTCAAAACCTGACTAAATTTCAAGTCTTCTTTAATTTAAGCTTGCCTAAAACCTAAATATTTACAACAATGGGAGTGTATAAATATGACATCTATTATGCTTAACCAAACCGTAACAGATTTTGAACTACCTGCCACCAGCGGCACTACTTTCAAGCTATCCAATTATCAGGGTAAGACCCTTGTGCTTTATTTTTATCCTAAAGATAATACGCCTGGTTGTACCACGCAGGGCATGCAGTTTCGCGATAGTTATACCGATTTTCAAACTGTCAATGCCGAAATATTTGGCATCTCACGCGATAGCTTAAAATCGCATGAAAATTTCAAGGCAAAATTTAGCTTTCCATTTGAGTTACTAGCCGATACTGACGAGCTTGCTTGTGGGCTTTTTGGTGTGATGAAAATGAAAAACATGTATGGCAAGCAAGTGCGTGGCGTTGAACGTAGCACGTTTATTATCGACAAAAATGGTGTTTTGGTGCGCGAATGGCGTGGCGTTAAGGTGGATGGTCACGCGTTAGAAGTGCTCAATTTTATTCAGGCACTTTAGTCAGACACTTTAGTTTTTTATGGGATTATTTATGGCTAAAAAAAATGTAGCAAATACTAAATTATTCGTACTTGATACCAACGTCTTGATGCACGACCCATCTAGTTTATTCCGCTTTGAAGAACACGATATTTACCTGCCAATGGTAACGCTGGAAGAGCTTGATAACAACAAAAAAGGCCTGACAGAAGTCGCCCGTAACGCGCGCCAAGCCAGCCGTTATTTAGAAGAAATTGTAGGCAAAGAGCTCACCGATTTAGAGTTGGGTTGCCCGCTGGCGATTAACGGCAACAAGCACTTGCCTGGCCGCTTATTTTTACAAACTTCACAAGTTAATATCGAGCTGCCAGGTTTAGCTGGCAGCAAAGCAGATAATCAAATTATTAGTGTAGTGCTTGGTTTGCAAAAACAGCAGCCAAATCGCCAAGTTATTTTAGTCAGTAAAGATATTAATATTCGCATTAAAGCACGCGCAATGGGCGTGCCAGCGGAGGATTACTTTAATGACAAAGTGCTAGAAGACACCGATTTACTCTATAGTGGCATGAAAGAGCTGCCGCAGGACTTTTGGGATAAGCACAGCAAGGCGATGGAATCGTGGCAAGAGGCTGGGCGTATGTTTTACCGCATTTCAGGGCCGCTGGTAAAAACATTTTTGCTGAATGAATTTGTATTTTACGAGTTTGATAAACCGTTTCATGCGATTGTAAAAAGCATCGCTGACAACACTGCTGTATTAGAAGTGGTACAAGATCACACTAACCCCAAACATAATATATGGGGCATTATGGCACGTAATCGCGAACAAAATTATGCGCTTAATTTGCTGATGGATCCTGATATTGATTTTGTGACGCTACTTGGTCAAGCAGGTACTGGCAAAACGCTACTTACGCTGGCCGCCGCGCTCACGCAGACTTTAGATAAAAAAATCTATTCTGAAATTATTATGACGCGTGTTACCGTGCCTGTGGGCGAGGATATTGGCTTTTTACCAGGTACCGAAGAAGAAAAAATGGCACCTTGGATGGGTGCGCTAGAAGATAATTTGGATGTGCTGAATAAAACGGATGAAGATGCAGGCGAGTGGGGACGCGCCGCTACGCAAGATTTAATTCGCTCGCGCATTAAAGTGAAATCGCTCAATTTTATGCGCGGCCGTACTTTTTTGCACAAATTTTTAATTATCGATGAAGCGCAAAATCTCACCCCAAAACAAATGAAAACGCTCATTACCCGCGCTGGGCCTGGCACAAAGGTAGTTTGTTTGGGTAATATTGCTCAAATCGATACCCCGTATCTCACAGAAGGCAGCTCTGGTTTAACCTACGTGGTGGATAGATTTAAAGGCTGGGCGCACAATGGTCACGTCACTCTAGTGCGCGGCGAACGTTCACGCTTGGCAGATTTTGCAGCGGAAGCGCTTTAACCAAAATGGTGTAAAAAAGTAAATGAAAAAAGGTTTTTACACCCTTTTAGTTGCACAATTCTTTTCTGCTTTAGCAGACAATGCCTTATTATTTGCGGCCATTGCCCTACTTGCAGAATTAAATTCTCCTGATTGGCACACGCCGCTTTTGCAGCAGTTTTTCGTAATTTCTTATATTTTACTTGCGCCTTTTGTCGGTTCTATTGCTGATGCTTATCCAAAAGGTAGTGTCATGTTTTTCTCTAACTCGGTAAAAGTATTAGGCTGCTTAGCCATGATATTGGGTGTTCCACCGCTGTACTCGTATGGCATCGTTGGTATTGGCGCTGCTGCGTATTCTCCTGCAAAATACGGCATACTGACAGAAATGCTACCTAGTCATTTGTTAGTGAAGGCCAATGGATGGATGGAAGGCTCAACGGTCACTGCCATTATTGCAGGCGCAATTATAGGCGGCAAATTAGCGAGTGATGACCCGCATTTTGCAATGGTGATTATTGCAGGGCTGTACATCACTGCCGCTTTTTTTAATTACTTTATTCCCAAATTACCCATAGAAATAAAATTAGAAAGTAAAAGCGCTTTTTATATGTTGAGAGACTTTTGGCATGCATTTATAACGCTTTGGAAAGACCCGCTAGGCCAAGTCTCACTCGCTGTTACCACGCTTTTTTGGGGCGCAGGCGCCACATTAAGGTTAGTTGTGCTGGCATGGGCGGCCATCGCTTTAAAATTTGATATAGAACAAGCTACGCAACTGATTGCCACTGTGGCAATTGGCATTGCGGTAGGCTCAGCTGTTGCATCCCGCTATATCACGTTAGAGGGTTCTACCAAAGTGTTGCCAGCGGGCATTATCATGGGCTTGCTGGTTGTATTAATGGCGTTTGTGAGTGATTGGCACATGGCAGCATTGTTACTATTTTTTATAGGTGCATTAAGTGGGTTTTTTGTCGTGCCACTTAACGCCTTATTGCAACATCGTGGACATCACTTAATTGGCGCAGGACACTCTATTGCTGTTCAAAACTTTAATGAACATATCGGCATTTTGATTATGCTGGGATTTTATTTGTTAATGGTAAAAGCTGATGTTGCAATTAATGCGATTATTATCGCATTTGGCGCTTTTATCATTGTTAGCATGAGCATTATCAACAAGTTATACCGTAACAAAGTTGTTTCTCAAGCAGGCATTGATTTTTAATGCAGCTTTACCTTGGCCTCGGTACGCCGTGTAATCATTCTAGCTAATGTTTGCAAAATAACTTCTGCCATGCCATGCAAAGTCATTAAATGCATTTTGTAGAGTGATTGATACATCAGGCGTGCAAATAAACCTTCAATGTACATGCTACCGCCTGAAAGCGCACCCATTAAGCTACCCACGGTTGAATAACGTCCTAAATTGACTAATGAGCCATAATCACGGTAATGATAATTCGGTAGCATTATTTCCTTAGCAACACGCTTTTTCATGGTTTTAGCCAATAATGATGCTTGCTGATGTGCGGCTTGAGCGCGTGGCGGTACATTGCCATCATGCCCTATCCACGGGCATGCCGCGCAATCACCAAACGCAAAAATGCTCTCATCCATCGTAGTTTGTAAGGTTTGTTTGACAACGAGTTGATTAATGCGATTGGTTTCTAAACCATCCAACTGTTTCAAAAATTCTGGCGCTTTAATGCCAGCCGCCCACACAACAAGCTCCGATGGGAAGAAGCGTCCACTATGCGTGTGCACTCCCTTGTCGGATACTTCCGTCACCCGTTCACCTGCAAACACTTGTACATTTAATTTTTTTAGCTCTAAATCTACCGCTCCTGAAAGTTTGGGCGGTAGCGCAGGCAATACACGCTCGCTGGCTTCAATAATCGAGATTTTAATATCACGGTCAGCATCAATTTTGTCTAGGCCATAAGCTGCCAGTTCGCGTGTGGTGTTGTGCAGCTCTGCCGCCAATTCCACGCCTGTAGCACCTGCACCTACGATTACCACTTCTAGTTGACCAGGATGTACTGGGGCAGATTGCGTTTGGGCGCGCACTAAAGCGTTATGCAAACGGCGATGAAATTTTTCGGCTTGTTCTTGCGTATCTAGCGCAATCGAGTACTCAAGCGCACCTTTTATGCCAAAATCATTGGTTGTGCTTCCTATTGCTATCACTAATGAATCGTATCTAAAGGTGCGGCGTGGAATCACTTCCGCACCATCTTCGTCAAAGTACGGCGCAATGGTGACCTCTTTTGAAGCGCGATTTAAGCCATCCATACGGCCGAGGCGAAAATGAAAATGATGCCAGTGTGCTTGTGCCAAATACTCAAGTTGGTGCTTATCTGGGTTCATGCTACCAGCAGCAATTTCATGTAGTAAAGGCTTCCACATGTGCGTTCTTGTGCTATCAATCAGCGTGATTTCAGCTTTTTTATGCTTACCTAAACTATTACCTAGCCGCGTTGCAAGCTCTAGACCACCAGCACCGCCGCCTACAATCACAATATGATGTAAATTATTTTCTGATGAGTTATTCAAGTTAGCCTTTTTAATACTGATGCTTAAAATACAAAACGGCTACTGTATTTACCAGCAGCCGTTAGCTTATATCGAAAAACTCAGTTCATCCAAGTTTTTTCTCCATCGCCTTTATATTCAGTACGAATAAAGGCAATTATTTTAATAATTTGATCTGTAGTTAAACCATCACCTGTTTTACCTGGCAATTGGTTATGCCAAACAAACATTGCACCTCCTGAAGTGCCAGGTGTGCCAGCAGCTATCGATTCAAACATGCCTTTATCCGTTGCATTTTTTGCATAAACCCATTTTTGATCATACGCGCCTTGACCTCCAGCGGTATTTTTACTCAATGATGGCGCCATAACGCCTTCTAATTTACCACCATGGCAGCCAGTGCAATTATTGTAGTTGTATTCTCTTTTGCCTTTTTTAGCCGCTTCTGCATCTGCCATATAAATTTTTGTATAGGGATTAATACACGTTTTTAAAAACTCTTTTGCCTCTGGCGTATCTGTATCTACCGCTTTAATAACAAAAGGCTTACCATCAATGGTAGAAACAAAATTACAACCGCCACCATCAGTATTACTGGCTGTGTTTGATGCACTAGCAGCAGACGTAGCAGCCGCATTATCTGCTTTATTACAAGCGGTTAAAATAGACAGGGTCAAAGCCAACAAAAAACCAACCTTGAATCGCATCATAAGAGTATCTCCAAATAATTAATACATAAAAAACGGCTACTGCAATTATACAGTAGCCGTTTGATTTTGTTAGCAAATAACTTGGTTAAGAGCTTACTTTAACCAATCTTTTGCACCATCGCCTTTGTACTGTGTACGAATATAAGCAATTGCTTTTAAAATCTGATCAGTCGATAAGCCGTCACCTGTTTTGTCTGGCAATTGATTGTGCCAAACAAACATAGGACCACCTGAAACTGCTGGTGTACCGCCTGCGATTGATTCAAACATACCTTTGTCGGTAGAATTTTTAGGATAAACCCATTTTTGGTCAAAGGCACCTTGTCCGCCAGCGGTATTTTTGCTCAATGATGGCGCCATAATGCCTTCTAACTTACCACCGTGGCAACCTGTACAATTATTATAGTTATATTCTTTTTTACCTTTTTTAGCTGCTTCTGCATCTGCCAAGTACATTTTTGTGTACGGATTAACACAAGTTTCTAAAAACTGTTTTGCCTCCGCAGAGTCGGTATCAACTGCTTTAATTGCCAAAGGTGAACCATCTTTGGTAGAAACTAATTTACACGCCGCATTTGCTTGAAACGAAAGTGTAAGACCTGCTATTGCCAACATAGTAACCACTAAAGTTGACTTGATTGCTTTATTGCCAAACATGTTATCTCCTAATTTATATATACAATGTGAGCAACGTCTTACATGCACCTGCATCTCGAACGTTTGCTAATTTAACGAATATCTTTCTACTTGGTTGACATTAATTTGTCACAAAATAAAAACGACATTCTACTCGGATTTAGGCACGATTGCACCACGAGCTGCATCTGATTTTTTGTGCGTTAATTTAACGATGCTATCATCTGCAATAACAGGCACATGCGGCACACCGTAGTCTTCTAAGATTTTATCAATCTTGTCTTTATTACGCACTAAGGCAGCATCTATCATTGCCATACGTTCTTTATCAGCTTTACGCACACCTATTGAAATGTTCCAATATTGCTTACCTTTTGCGGCGGTAATTGCATTGGCATTTTCATATTCTGGGATTAGCCTAACTTCCATAGGGATTTTATTATTTTTTGCAAAATAACCCGCAATCGGTCCCCAAACAACGGCAATGTCTATTTCACCTTTAGCTAAATCATCTATCAAAAAGCTTGGCGGCAAGTTTAAATCGCGCTGCATACGATAAGGGCGCGCGTTT
The DNA here is from genome assembly GCA_031369365.1 of Methylotenera sp. GTDB lineage: Bacteria > Pseudomonadota > Gammaproteobacteria > Burkholderiales > Methylophilaceae > Methylotenera_A. The sequence goes on along the minus strand of JANMOP010000026.1, from coordinate 1,304 downwards.
TGAATGAGATCTTTTTCATTCATCGGAATAGTGGCAGGGCTTTGACCAATTACACCAATAAAGCCTTTACGTAAATCTGGCGCATCCCAATCGCTAATATTGAATTTACTTTCTTTACGCCACACCCACACGTTACCAGAGCGATAATAAGGCTTTGAAGTGCGTAGGGCATCATTATCTTGCGCTGTACCCATTACTACGTCACAACGCTTAGCATTAAGTGTATTACGTAAAAAACCTTGACGGTCATACCAAAATTGGTAGCTCAGTTTTTTGCCTAAATCTTTGGCGATGACTTCTGCAATTTTGTTCTCAAAACCTTCTTGTTTTGAATTAGACATCGGCATCAAATCTTGATCTGCACATACTCTAAATTCTGTGCCATCATCCACCCGTTGTGCCTCGCCACCTCGGCCTGAATTAAGATCTAGGCCAACTGCATCTTCAGCGTAGGCGCTTGTCGCCGTTACTAGCAAAAGCGTTGTTAAACCTGCAACCAAACTACGCTGCTTAATTTGTTTCAACATTGTTATATTTCCTTATATTAAAATTGCGAACAAATTATTCGCCCTATTACATCACACTATTGCATGAGAGTATCGCTAAAAATAAAAGTTCTATAAGCGCTTACTAGTTATCTCAACCCCCAGTTTTAATTACCAAAGCATTGTAACCAAATTTTTATTTTTAACTAAACTCATTAACCATAACGGCTAATTAATATTTTAGATGACAGTTTAAATAAAAACACCCCGCCAAAGCGAGGTGTTTATTAGAGCACTTGTATTAAATTACAACTTAATCTTACTAAAAACCGTAAGCTAAAATTATAGTTTGAATACTGATAAAGCACCGCCGCCAGGAGCAGCGTTGTATTTAACTAGTTCAGCATAACCACCAGCAGCACCAAGTGCGTCTGTTGGGTTAGTCATACCAAGGTTCATCGCAACGCCAGCCCAGCCACCAATACCTGATAGCACGCCAACGTGTTGTTTACCTTTGTGACCGTATGTGAACGCATTACCAATCACGCCAGAACCCACTTGTAATTTCCAAAGTTCTTTACCTGATTGTGCATCTAAAGCTTTTAACCAACGATCAAGAGTTCCGTAGAACACTAAGTTTGAAGCGGTTGTTAAAGCACCACCCCAAGCAGAGAACTTCTCTTTGTTGTACCATACTTTTTTGTTAGTCATAGGATCATAAGCGCCGAAGCCACCCATTACGCCGTCAGGACCAGCAAACATCGTTAAAGTAGCACCAACCCAAGGTTGACCAGCTGTGTATTTAGACTCAACTGGCTC
>JANMOP010000067.1:0-48097 GCA_031369365.1 Methylotenera sp. | reverse complement strand
TTTTACGAGAAACAAGTGGATAGAGAATCGGCTTACGAGATTCTGAAAAAGCGTGCTGTGGAGCAAGCGGCGGAAGAAGCGCCACAAGAAGAGAAGAGCTTCGATTGGGGCGGCGTGCTAGGCGGTGGCAAAAAAACTTCTCGCTCAGACAGTATTTTAGAAAGCGCTGCAAAATCGACAGCGCGCGCGATTGGCTCTCAACTTGGCCGCCAAATTATTCGTGGCATACTAGGCTCTATTTTTAAAGGAAGATAGCTCAGTGCTCACTGACATTGAGATTGCCCAAGCCGCGCGGCTTGAACCGATTGTTGATATTGCAAAAAAACTAGATATTTCAGCGCAAGATTTAATTCCCTACGGTCACACAATCGCCAAGTTAAGCGTAAATTGCATCAAAAAACTACAACAAAACGTAAATGGCAAACTTATTTTAGTCACCGCCATTAGCCCCACACCAGCGGGCGAGGGCAAAACCACTACTACAATTGGCTTGGCTGACGCACTTAATCAAACTGAAAAAAAAGCCATTGTGTGCATCCGCGAGCCATCGCTAGGCCCTGTGTTCGGCCTAAAAGGCGGCGCAACGGGCGGCGGTTACGCGCAAGTTGTGCCGATGGAAAATATTAATTTGCATTTTACGGGCGATTTTCATGCCATCACTTCCGCCAACAATCTACTTGCAGCCTTAATTGATAACCATATTTATCATGGTAATACATTGAAAATTAAGGAAATAACCTGGCGCCGCTGCATGGATATGAACGATAGAGCCCTGCGTAGCATTACTTTGATGCATGAACAAAGTGATAGTGATACGGGCTTTGATATTTGTGTGGCAAGTGAAGTAATGGCGGTATTTTGCCTAAGCGAGAATCTGGATGACCTGAAAATGCGATTGGGGCACATTCAAGTGGCTACTGATGTGGCTGGAAAACCAGTACTGGCAAGCGATTTGCAGGCAGAAGGCGCGATGACAGCGATGTTAAAAGATGCGTTTCAGCCTAACTTAGTGCAAACGCTAGAACACACACCCGCTATCGTGCATGGTGGCCCGTTTGCCAATATTGCACATGGTTGCAATTCGGTAATCGCCACCAAAACAGCGCTAAAACTGGCTGATTATGTGGTCACAGAAGCGGGTTTTGGGGCTGACTTGGGAGCAGAAAAGTTTTTTAATATCAAGTGTCGCAAGGCTAATTTAAGCCTAGACGCAGTGGTGATTGTGGCCACGGTGCGCGCATTAAAATACCATGGCGGAGTAGATATTTGTAATGTGAATATAGAGGATAATGTTAAATTATTATTTGGAATCAATAATTTAATTAAGCATATTAATAATCTACATGAACACTTTGGAATGCGTGTAGTGGTGGCGATTAATCATTTTGTGCAAGACACGCAAACTGAAATCGACATTTTAAAAGAGGCTGTTGAAAAACATGGCGCACGTGCCATTGTATGCGAGCATTGGGCTAAAGGCAGCGCGGGCGCGGCTGAGTTGGCACATGCCGTGATTGAAAGCATCGCAGAAAGCAAAGACCAGTTTAAGCTTTTGTATCATGACAACGATAGTTTACTTACAAAAATTGAAACGATTGCCACAAAAATCTACGGTGCAGCGACAGTGGAATTAAGCGAAAAAGCACAGCAAAAATTAGCCAAACTCAGTGAACACTACGCACATTTTCCTATCTGTATCGCCAAAACGCAGTATTCATTTTCCTCAGATGCTGACTTGCGAGGCTCGCCAGTAGGGCATACGCTACAAGTGACCGATTTACGACTATCGCGTGGCGCAGGGTTTATTGTGGCGATTTGTGGCAAAATAATGACCATGCCAGGCTTGCCAAAAGCGCCGGCCAGCGAACGTATTGGGGTCGATACCCGCGGTAATATCATTGGTTTATCTTAAGGTTTTTACATAAGGTTTTTACATAAGTTGCTCACCATTGAAAAAGCAGGCGCTGCAGAACAAACGATTAATAAATCACGCTTTTACGCATGGGCAGCGCAGTGTGAAACTGAGCAACAAGTGGGTGGGTTTTTACGCGCAATAGCCGCGCAACATCAATCTGCAAGCCACTTAGCCTATGCATTTCGCATCAAAACGGTCGATGGTCTAGGAAACCATATGATAGTGCCGCGCTTTTCTGACGCGGGCGAGCCAAGCGGCACGGCGGGCAAGCCCGTATTGCAAGTGCTAGAAGGACGCGATTTAATCAATGTATGTATTGGTGTCATTCGTTATTATGGTGGCGTAAATCTTGGCACAGGTGGTTTGGTTCGCGCTTACAGCGGCACTGCCAAAATGGCGCTAGAAGCCGCATCCATATTACCTTTTGTTGAGATGAAACTGTTAAAATTAACCATACAATACAATCGTATGGATGAATTAACGCGTGCACTAATTCAGCTAAAAGGTAAGGTTATAAATAAAAAATTTGATGATATGGTGCATGTTGAAGTTAGCTTGCCCGCTATCGAAACAAGCGCTTTTATGAACAGATTCAGTTAAAAAAGACCATGAATATGCAAAAAAATCAGATCGTTAGCCCAACTGCGATCCATTTAACTACTAAGCACGACATAGCCGCATGGATATTAATTGGTGTGGCCATGCTAATCACGTTGAAATTTCACTTATTACCCGCTTTATTAGCAGGCTTGTTAGTGTATGAGCTCATTCTTATGCTAACGCCACGCATCGCGCGCAGGCTGCCAGGTGCGCGTGCCAAGCTGATTGCCATTGCAATATTAGCCACCGTTATTGTTGGCCTACTAAGCTTATCAGGTGCTGGTTTAGTGGCATTTTTTAGATCAGAATCGGGCAGTTTAACGGTGTTGTTTGCCAAAATGGCACAGATAATTGAAGACTCACGTAAAGTTTTGCCAAGCTGGATATTAGATCGTTTACCAGCAGACGCCATCACATTTAAAATGCAAGCCGCAGTTTGGTTGCGCGAAAATGCAGATGCCTTGCAAAATGTAGGTAAAGAAGCAGGGCGCGCAACCGCGCATGTGCTCATCGGCATGATTGTGGGCGGCATGATTGCGTTGCGGGAGGCCACCAAGGACGATCATTACAAACCGTTTGCGCGCGCCTTAGCCCAGCGTGCATGGTTGTTTGGGCAAGCCTTTAGGCGCGTGGTATTTGCACAGGTGCGTATTGCGGCGATTAACGCATTTTTTACGGGCATTTATTTAGCAGTAATTTTGCCACTGCTAGGCGTGCAACTGCCTTTGGTGAAGACCATGATAGCGATTACTTTCGTGGTTGGTTTAATCCCAGTGGTAGGCAATTTAATATCAAACACCATTATTGTGATTGTAAGCTTAAGCCAATCACTTAGCGTTGCTATTGGCTCGCTGGCGTATTTGGTTATTATTCACAAGTTTGAATATTTTTTAAATGCACGCATTGTAGGCGGCCAAATTCGCGCCAATGCGTGGGAGCTACTAATCGCCATGCTGGCAATGGAAGCAGTTTTTGGCATTGCGGGCATTGTTGCCGCGCCGATTTATTATGCCTATATTAAAAGCGAATTGCGCGCGCAGGAAATGGTCTAAAGTCAAACTACAGTGGTGTTAATATCATCAAAAACCGCTGACCTCTATTGTTCTTTTTAAACATTAACTTTTTTAATTAGGAGAAATAGCCATGACTAAGCCTTATATTCGCCTAGACAAAAACAACGCAGCCGTTCTATTGGTAGACCATCAAGCTGGCTTGCTATCACTTGTTCGCGACATAGATCCAGATAAGTTTAAGAATAATGTTTTGGCATTAGGTGACTTAGCGAAATATTTTAAACTGCCAACCATTTTAACGACTAGCTTTGAAACGGGCCCAAATGGCCCAATAATCCCAGAATTTAAAGAACAATTTCCTAATGCGCCATACATCGCTCGCCCTGGCAATATTAATGCTTGGGATAATGAGGATTTTGTAAAAGCAGTAAAAGAAACTGGCAAAAAGCAATTGATTATTGCTGGGGTGGTGACTGAAGTTTGCGTTGCATTCCCAGCACTATCAGCACTGGAAGAGGGCTATGAGGTTTTTGTTATAACCGATGCATCTGGCACTTTTAATGAATTAACCCGCCAAGCCGCATGGGGTCGTATGTCTATAGCAGGTGCCCAATTGATGACATGGTTTGGCGCAGCATGTGAATTGCATAGAGATTGGCGCAACGACATTGAAGGTTTAGGAGAGTTATTTTCTAATCATATCCCCGATTATAGAAATCTAATTACCAGCTATAACACATCAGCATCGAAGTAGTAATTGTTAATAACCATCAATACAACAGAGATTGTCTTGATGGTTACCTTAACTTGAAATAAGCGGCAGTAATAGGATAAAGCATGAGCTAATCCGCCTATTTAAGCTTATAAAGCCTATTTTCAAGTGTTTTTCCCGTTTTTGCATTATCCAGCTTGCCGCCGATACTATCACCCAATTTAGCCAAGCGCTCGTCAGGTGAAGGGTGCGTTTTAAATAGTAGCGCAACGCTGCTGTCAGATTTATTAGTGTGGCCGATTGTTTGCAGCACATCTGGCAAGCCGTACGCGTCGTAACCTGCGCGGTAGGCCAAGGTTAAGCCCATGCGATCTGCTTCAAACTCTGCGTCTTTATCTAAGCCGCGCGCGCTTACTTCTGCGCCAGTATTAATGGCTTTTTTGGCAAGTTTATCTTTTTTGCCAAATAAACCGCCTAATTTACTCGCGCCATAGCCAAGCAATTGTTGTTTTTGCAACACTTTAAGTTGATGTTTTTTAACGATGTGTGCTATTTCATGACCAAGCACGCCAGCTAGTTGCGCCTCACTTTGCATTTTTTGGTAAAGGCCTTTAGTGAGCAGCACATAACCGCCAGGCGCAGCAAAAGCGTTTAAATCGGCACTATCGATTACGCCAAATTTCCAAGGTAAATCTGCGCGTTCTGATTGATTGGCCACCCAACGCCCCACTTGATTGACGTACTTTTGCAAGGCTTCGTCTTTCACCAATGGCGCTGCACCTAGCAGGCTACCCGTGATTTCGCGGCCAAGTGCGATTTCTTCTATTTGACTGGGGTTTTTCCAATTAAATTCTGGCTGTGTAGCAGGCGTTGCGGGCTCGGCAGTTGCCGTTACAGGCGCTGCGGCTGGGTTTGCAGGAGCAGCCATAGGCACTTGTGCATCTGCTGTAGCAGGCGTTGCAGGTGCTACAACAGAATCTGTAGCAGGCACTGCAACAGGCGCAGGTTCTTCGCCATCTTTTTTTAGGTTTTCAATTTCTTTCTTCGCCGCATCTTCTAACGCTTTGCCAAAGTCAAACGCATTCGCTTGGAGTGATACTAGGCTGATAGTAACTAGCCCAGCAACCAACAATAATGCGCTTAGTAGCTTGTTTGTGCTAATTTTTTTGATTGCAATTTTATGCATTACTTGGCTCCTGTTAAATAAGTCATTTTTGTAGCACTTAAGCCGCCCGCGCTGGCAAAGCTTTGCCCATCACTCGCGCTTATAGTATGACTTTCCATTTTTTTCATTTCATCTTCGTTAAATTTAGCCGCTTTTAATTCTTCTGCGCTTAATCCGCGAATACCTGTAGTAGAAACCACTTTACCAGTACCTGTTCGGCCGCTAGCCACGTCGGCAACGCTGCTGCCACTGATAGATGTACCACCACGTTTTACTGAAAGTAAGCGCACCCAGCCAGTGTTTTTTTTGCTTTTAACTTGCAACCAAGCACCTTTTTTGGTGAGGATTTCAACAGAATCGTTTTTAGTCAAGCTACCCACAGTTTTGGCGTCGGCAAATGGTTCTGCACGCAAACTGTCCAATTTTAGTGCTGTGCCTGTCTCGCCAGCAAGCCCTAAAATAGGGCTTACCAGAGCATATAAAATAAGTAGTTTTAAGTGTTTTTTCATGCTAAATCCTTTAGTGAATCATGATGTTCTAATTTAATCACCGCTTGCGCGAACAAAGTGCGCCATTGCGATGCCAGCGAGCTTGCTGCATTTTGGCTATTGGCCACTTTGCCCGCGTGCAAGGCATAACGTGTCACGGTGCTAGTTGGTAAACCTATACGCGTAATTAAATTTGGCAATTGTTGTGCAATATGCGCCGCATCTTGCTGTGCGGCCGCGTTGTATTCGGGTTTGTTGTCAGCAAACATCCAGCTCACAATCACCATATCACCAAATAACCCCCAAATACCACTTTGTGTGCCGCTTAAAATTTCAATACTGTTGGGCGATTTACTGGCTAGCTCGATTTCGCGCTTCAATTTTTTCAGCAAAGCATCGCTTAATGATTCGTTGGCTTCTACCAAAATAGGCATCACCAAAACGCTGTGCTCGACGGAATTAGAACTTACGCCAAACGCCAGCCAGCGTTGCAGCGCGCGATCGGTAGCCAACGCGTAGATTTTGGCTACCGCAAAATAAGCCGCTGCCCATAAAAGTGGCGCAGTCAAATCTAAATAGGTATTACTCACATTAATGGCGATGTATGACAGCACCAACAAGCCGATTTGGCTGCCCGTAAAAATCGAGTTGAATTTGTCTCTATCCATTTTAAAGTAAAACGCCAATGTGGTTGCCCAAATGAGCAACAAGCTCAATAAAATATAAGGAATTTTGCCGCGCCATACTTTCAAATAATCGCCATGTTTAGCGTTATCTATGGCAGTTGCGAGTATTTCTACGCCTGGAAATTGCTTATCCATTGCAGTCGGTTTAATGTCAAAAAGTCCAGGTGCGGTCGAGCCGATAATCACTATTTTATTGGTAAATTCATCTTGCGGACGTTTTTTTTCTTTACTTGCCAAATCGGTAAACACGTCGCTAAACGTGGCGTAAGTGTAGCTAAACGGCTTGCCGCGCCAGTTAATCAGCATGTCATTGGGTAAGTTTTCTGTGTTTGCCGCTCCTGCAAATTGCGCCACCACCAAAGGCAGGGCGGGCAAGCGCCAACCGCTTTCATCATGCACCATACGGTATTCGCGCACAATGCCGTCTGAATCTGGATAGACATTATGCGTGCCAAGTCTGCCTGCTTTAAGCGCGCCGTTAAAGTGTGGCAATATAGCCGCTACAATCGCGTCCTTATTGGCTTCTGGGCTAGCTATTAAACCTGGAATTTGTGCGTATTTGAGTTGGCTCAAATTGTCTTGGCTAGCATCTAAACGCAAAATTGGGAAAAATGTATTTTCGCTGCCCGCGATAACTTCATTAAAATAAGCATCAGAATCGACGTTATAAATATCCGCATCACTAAACACAATATCAAACACAATGGCTTTGGGATTTTGCGCTTGAATATTCTCGACGAACTCACCCAGCACTTGGCGTGGCCAAGGCCAGCGACCATATTCTTTAGCAAAAGCCGCCAAACTTGCTTCGTTAATATCCACAATTACAATGTCTTTATCGGCTTTGGGCTGAATCACACGATGCTTCACCATGTAATCGAAAGCCTTATCGCGCATATTTAAACCCACGCCAAATGCGTTGGCATCTAGCAACACTAAAATAGTAAATAAGGTGGCCAAATAAATGTAAAAATTATTTTTAAGCTTGCGGGTGAGATTAGCAAGCCATTGGCCTAGTAAAAGTCTAAGTTTAATCATTTGCGGTTTTAGTTTTAATGGAGAGTGTTTTAGTAGCGCTATTATTGGATAATAGACCTTAAATATTTCAATTTACTCGAGATTTAAACGAGAGAATATTACAACTTGATTTCTGCCTGAGCTTTTTGCAACATAAAGAGATTGATCAGCTGCAGAAAACATGTTTTTAAAATAAATGCCTGCTTTATTTGAATCACAAACACCAATGCTCACTGTAAACTTAAATGCTTCACCGTTGTAAAGTATGGGTGTAGCTTCGTATTTTTGTCGAATGCGTTCAGCTAATATCAACGCTTCAGATTCAGTTGAATTTGGCATTAAAACACAAAATTCTTCACCACCGTATCGCCCTATTAAATCAATTTCACGCACATTGTCTTTTATTAAGTCTGCAAATACTTGAATCACTTGGTCGCCAAATAGATGCCCGTAAGTGTCATTAATTGATTTGAATTTATCTAAGTCCATCAATAACATGGCATGTGATTGTTTGAATTTAAGGGTTTGGGCTGCCATAATTTCAGCGTTTTTTTCTAAATTTTTACGGTTCAATATGCCCGTTAGCCAATCAAGTTTAGTTGACTGCTCCAATAGCTCCACCAACTTTTCATTCACCATCGCAATAAAGCCAAAATTAATGGCCAACACACTTAACATGCAAGCCAAAAAGGTAAGCTCATTTAAGTTCCAAGCCGTTAAATGTTCTACTGGATTTACGCTGTCTAGTGCAAGCACATAAAAACGATAACTAGTAAAGCCTGTAAAAACAATAAAACATAGGCCAGTAAATTGATGTTCACCATGATGTTTATAGCGCGAATAATGAAGTAAATAAATAGCCGAAGCAAGGCTCAATAGCATACACAGTGCGGTATTAAACACCACCGAAACATAAACATTATTAGAGAAAAGAGAGATGAGCAAATTACTAAGAACTAAAGCAGCCATTGCTCTTTTGATGAGTTTTAAATTGAGTGGGTGTAGCTCAAAAATTCGAATTGAAACTAAATACATAAAAAGGCCAGAAACCATTAATAATCCGCCTAAGAATGCGCGAGTTTCTAGCGAATAATCCTGTTGAATAAAACTAATAATCGCGAAGCTAATTAACAAGTTGGCATATACCCAATACTTTAAGCCTTTTAGCATGGCAGAGCGCTGATGAATAGCTAGCAACAATATAGACAAGGCTACGGCTAGTAACCCAGACATAAATAACATTGTTTTAAATTCTAATGCAGCGAACATAGGCTTTATTCTTAGTGTTTTATATTGATAGATATAGTGTATATAAATGGAAAATTATTAACATGCCTGCAAGCATTTGTTTGTGCGCTAGTATATATGAATTGTGATGGTCTATTTGCATGGGCCACTTAACACAGCTGTTAAAGTTAATCACAGGTGTTATGCCCTTAAGCCGATGACAAAAGCATTACTGTTGGATTCTGTGCAACCTTATTTGGGTATTTTGGAAAACAATGACCAAGTAATCATCGACTGGCCATTGCGTTTTTATCGAGGCGTAAAAGCGAATAATTGAACAATGTTTACGTGAGTTTTTTCCATAAATTTCCCAAAAAAGCCTCCATTTCTGGTGGCCTCAACGTCAGTGCGTTTCCAGGTGAAAAGGTCATCTCACCAAGATAATAATTTTCATTAGCATCCATCAATAAATCTACCCGTACAAAGTTGAATGATTGACCGATTTGGCAGCTAAGGTTTTTTGCATGCTCAATATTGCTGGGTATTTGGTAGTCGCCAATACGCTCATAATTACCCGTTTGGTATGGCAGCATCATAAAGTTTTCATCAAGCCAGTTAACTGTAGTGCCACTTATAGCTTTTTTAACCACAAGCACAAAACCAATTTCACCGCTAAAAATAAAAAAGCCCCAGGTAATAGAGGGCTCTTCAGATGAAACACTTTGTTCGATGAGAATTTCTTTATCAAAGCTGTTGTACCACCATTCACCCGTTTCTATGCCATAGGGGTAAGTAAGCCATTGATGGCAAGCCAACTCTAAAACTGTGCGCTCTTGATTGTTAAGTGGATATTGAATTTGTTTGAACATATTAGAGCCATGACTAGCCTTTAAATAGTAGCTTCCTGCAGGTATCTCATCATTTTTTGGTAATGTTGCCTGCTTTGCGTGCCAAACAATTTGAGGGCAATTAATTAGATGCTTAATATGTTCTGGAATAAAGCGCTCAGTAAGCAGTTTGTTGCCAGTCTCTGGTACTTTGACCTCACCAAAAAATTTAAACCAAAACACCTTTTCACTAAAGCCTTGGGGTTTAACTAAATTGGGATAAACGCCATGCACATTTTTATAGTTAAGCATAGCATTGGCTAATACGCTATAAAAGTTGAGCGGGGCATAAAAATCAATGCCGCGTAGATAGCCTATGCGCGCAGATTTTTTATAAGGAGATGTACTGGAAAATTTAATGCAGATAAGCTGCTTAAAAGTTTCAGTATAAGCAGGCACTTTCGATAATTTAGACCCAATATTTATCATTAAAGGTATGGTTTTATTCAGCTTAGGGTGTTAATTCTGCGCTTAAAATTAAACTATGTAGTGAATATTAGCATATCTTGTGAATGTGCTCTTTAACTGATTGCGGTCTTTAATTGAATGCGTCCTTTGATTGAATGCGTCTAGGGTCAAGCTATCTATCAGCTATAATATCAAACTATGAATATGATGACATTACAATTGTTAGCAACGCTAATTATCCTGCTTTTAGCGTTGTGGCTGGTTTGGCGTAGCACCCAAAATCAATCGGCAGATTTGCTATTAGGCCAGCTCGAAAATCAACTTGAAAACCAGCTGGAAAGCAAGCACCGCGCTATGTTAATTGATTTGAACGACGGCTTGATTAAGCTGGGAGACCGCATGAATGCCGCTTCGCACGGCAGTTCTGAAATGCTTAAAAATTCAGTTTCTCACGAATTGCAAGCCACGCGCGATGCCATGCAAAAGTTACAATTAGCGGTGCTAGAAACATTACATAAAACCTTGAGCGAGCAGGGCAAATCGCAACAAAGTTTAATCAACGATACCATGCTGAAAGCCACCACTACACTCACGCAGAGCATTGAAAGCCTGAGCAAAATAGTCGATGCGCGCTTGGAGCAAATTGGCGGCAAAGTGTCGGAAAGATTAGATGAAGGCTTTAAAAAGACCAACGAAACGTTTATTAGCGTGATGGAGCGCCTAGCCACTATTGACGAAGCGCAGAAGAAAATTGATGGCCTTACCGTGAACATGGTGAGTTTGCAAGAATTGCTTGGCGATAAGCGCAGTCGTGGTGCCTATGGTGAAGTTCAGCTGGAGAGCTTGGTACGCAATGTGCTGCCTGCCAGTGGTTTTAAAATGCAGCATACCTTTGAAAATGGCGCGCGCGTAGATTGCGCGCTGTTTCTGCCGCAACCCACGGGCATAGTCGCGGTGGATAGTAAATTTCCGCTCGAAAATTATCACAAAATGTTTGATAGCACATTGCCAGAAGCCACACAGAATGTGGCTGAGAAGCAATTTAAATTAGATGTTAAAAAGCATGTCGATGACATTGCCAGCAAGTATATTATCCCCAACATTACGAGTGATGGCGCGGTGATGTTTATACCCGCCGAGGCCGTGTTTGCTGAGATTCACGCCTATCACCCTGAAGTGATTGATTACGCCATGAATAAGCGCGTGTGGCTGGTTTCGCCCACCACGCTCATGGCAGTGCTGAACACCGCACGCGCAGTGCTAAAAGATGTAGAAATGCGTAAACAAGTGCATATTATTAAAGACGAACTTGGTAAGCTAAGCAAAGATTTTGAGCGCTTTGATGTGCGCATGAAAAAACTAGCGGATAATATTCGCCAAGCGCACGAAAACGCGCAAGATGTGCATGTAAGTAGCCAAAAAATTACCAACCGCTTTAAGCAGATTGAACGTGTGGAATTGAGCAATGCTCCAATCGATTTGCTGGATGCAATTGACGACACAATTGATGATAAATAACATTAGATTTATTTTATAATTATATGAATATTAAAGTATTATATTTTGCAAGACTTAAAGAAGCGGTTAATTGTTCGACTGAGGATATAGACTTGCCAGCGGATGTTACAACCGTGACTGCGCTTAAAAATTACTTGTCTCTGCGTGGTGATATTTGGGCTAATTTATTTAACGGCAAACAAGTGGTGCGCGCTGCGATTAACCATGCGCTAGTGGACGATTTGGCAGTAATTCAGGCGGGTGATGAAGTGGCGTTTTTTCCGCCTGTGACTGGTGGGTAGTAGGACGGGTGGTCGGATGATTAGAGCCAACACCCCTCTCCCCAACCCTCTCCCACAAGGGGAGAGGGGGTTATGAATAGGGTTTTGCTGAGTCACAGCGCAGATTATTAAAGTATTAAGTGATACCCCCTCTCCCTTGATGGGAGAGGGCTGGGGAGAGGGTGAAATGCCACATAACAACATCAATTTTGCAAAGGCGCTGCGAACCAATCAAACTGATGCTGAACTTAAGATTTGGCAAGCATTACGAGCTGGCAGGTTGATGAACCATAAATTTAAACGTCAAGTGCCAATTACTGATTATATTGTTGATTTTGTTTGTTTTGAACAAAAACTGATTGTTGAGATTGATGGTGGGCAGCATATGGAAAGTAGTGGAGATGAGTTGCGAGATGCTAAGCTGACAAAAATGGGTTTCAAGGTGCTTAGATTTTGGAATAATGAAATATTCAATAATTTGCAAGGTGTTTTAACAGTGATTTTAAAGCAATTACAAAAAGCTACCCCTCTCCCCAACCCTCTCCCACAAGGGGCGAGGGAGCGTGTATAGGGTTTTGGACGATATGTTAAGTATGCGAAGATTAATGGCCTTAGATAATACCTCCTCTCCCTTGATGGGATTAGTGGAGACTTATCCGCTTGCGGATTTAGTCGGCCACTTAGTTGTTCCACCAGAGGGTTGGGGAGAGGGAGTACAGTAGCAATAATGACAGTTCGCATCCAAATAGATGATTTTGACCTAGGCCAGGAGCTAACATCTATGCGCCTTGCAGGGCAGGGCAATGTGGGCGCAATGGTAAGTTTTGTAGGTTTAGTCCGTGATATGAACGATGGCGATACGATTAGTGCACTGACGTTGGAGCATTACCCTGAAATGACCGAAAGAGCCTTGACTGCGATAGAAAAAGAAGCTAAAACGCGCTGGGATATTATTGATAGCTTGATTATTCACCGTGTAGGTACGCTAAAACCGCTGGATCAAATTGTGTTGGTAGTGGTTAGCAGCGCGCATCGCGGAGAGGCATTTAACGCCTGTGAATTTATAATGGATTATTTAAAAACCAGCGCACCATTTTGGAAAAAAGAAGTTACAAATCATAGCGAGCGTTGGGTTGAAGCTAAATTGGCCGATGATGAAGCCACGAAACGTTGGGAGTAAGAGCGTTGGGAAAAAGCGCGTTAGGAAAAATAAAGTTGGATAATACAAGTCGGAAAATAAAGTTAATACTATGCAAATTTTAAAGCCAAGCGATTTAAACGCAGCAATATCCTTAAACGATTTTAAGTTTAAGACTACCGATGAATTATTAGGTAATTCAATCGGTTATCAACCACATATTCATGGCTGGGTGGCCCAATCGGAGGCTAAAAAATCTGCGTTATTTGGTTTAAACATGCGCCAAGCTGGGTTTAATTTAATCGTGCTAGGGGAGCATGGCAGTGGCCGTAGCTCTTTGATGCAGAGCGCCATGCACGAGGTAGCCAAACAAATCTCGGCGACACAATTATACGATTTGGTCGCCATATACGATTTCGAACAATTGAATCAACCCACGCTAGTAAAGCTGCCTGTGGGTGCGGGGCATAAGCTACGAGCGGAGATGGACACTTTTGCGCGCGCGCTGATGTTGGAAATGCCCAATTTTGCTAATGCCATAAGCCCGCAAGCAATGTTAAAACTTGCAGAACAATGGTTAAGCACCGCTATGCCGTTGCTCGAAGAAAAGTTTGAGGATTGCAAAACCTCATTAAATCAATATTTTAAACTGCTTGGCCAAGAGACTTTGGCGTATTTAAAAGCTTGGCAGCCGCCTTCAAGTAGCGAGTCTGACAATAATTTAGAAGGCTTAATCAGTGAAACTTTTTTTACGCGTTTTCGCGTGAATTTGCTGGTGGATAATCAAAATACCGTGGCGCAAGCGCTTAATCAGCCTGTGATTTACGATAACGACCCTAGTCTGCAATCCTTGTTTGGCGCGGTTGAGAGTGCATCTGATAGTGTAGTGCTACCAAGCTTTTTACGTCTGCGTGTAGGCAATTTGCATAAAGCCGATGGTGGTATGCTGTTACTGCATTTGCGCGATTTGTTGAGTGATGAGCAAAACGGCGCACAAATGATTGAAAAACTGCATCGATTTTTGCGTAATGGCACGCTACAAATTGAAGATGCGAGCAGCGGTGCCCAAAGCGCAAATTATGTCGTCAGCAACACGCTGTTACCGTTACAAGTTAAGCTGGTATTGATTGCCACGCGTGAAGACTTTTACGATTGCTTGGACGCACAGCCCGATTTTTTCAATCATTTTCCTATTAAAGTCGAATTTGCCGAGCGTATTTTGGCCAACGCCGAAAATTATGCCGCAATCGCAGGTTTTGTGGCGCAAAAATGTGTGCAGCACCAATGCGCGCACTTTACGTGTGAGGCCGTGGCTGGCTTAATTGGCGGGCTACAGCGCTTAGAAGAAGATCAAAGCCGTATCAGCACCAACTTTGCGTTTTTAGAGCGCTTAATGTTAGAAAGCGTGGCCTTTGCAGGTAATGTAAGCGTGGTAGAGGCAGCACACGTACAGTTAGCGATTCAAGCCAAATCGGCTCGTAATCGTTATTTTGAAGAGCAGATTCGCGATTCTATTATTGATAACGAACTGTTGATTCAAGTGCAGGGCGAGGTGGTGGGGCAGGTGAATGGTCTTACACATATTGAGCTTGGCGATGCGAGTTTTGGGTCTCCCATCAGGATAACGGCGCGTTGCTACCCAGGCGGCAAGGGTTTGATTAATATCGACCGCGAAGTGAATATGAGCGGCCCGAATCACGATAAAGGCATTTTTATTTTGCAAAATTGGCTCAGCGCCAGTTTTAGCCATTTAGCGCCATTGAGTTTGAATGCTTCACTGGTATTTGAGCAAGAATATAACGGCGTAGAAGGCGATTCTGCCAGCTGTGCAGAGCTGTTTGCGCTACTATCAGCCATGGCGAATTTGCCGATTCAACAAGGCATTGCCGTGACAGGCGCGCTCAACCAATTTGGCGAGGTAATGCCGATTGGTGGCGTGAATGAGAAAATTGAAGGCTATTTTAGGGTGTGTAAAGCACTGGGCTTAAATGGCAAACAGGGTGTGATTATTCCAAAGCGCAACCAGCGCCATCTGTTGCTAGATAGAACGGTAGTTAAAGCGGTGGAAGAGGGCAAGTTTCATATTATTACCATTAACCATGTGCTGGAAGGTATAGAATATCTAACAGGCAAGCCAGCAGGCGCGCAGAATTTGGATGGTAGCTATGCTGTAAATACGGTGATGGGGCATGTAGATGCGACGCTGGCGGCTTATCGTAAAACGCTGGAAAGCAATCAAAGCCACACTCAAAAAACTTGATTTGACTTAAGCTATACTTAAAAATGCGCCTGCTAAAAATTCCATATAAACACTTAGCAAATTTTCTTAACAGCTGGGCTTTAGTGGTGCTATTTTATGGCTAACGATAAAGAGAGCAAGTGTCGTTTGGATAAATGGCTATGGGCGGCGCGCTTTTTTAAAACACGCAACTTGAGCGCAGATGCTGTAGATAGCGGCAAAGTGCGGGTAGATGGGGATCGTGCCAAGCCTGCCAAAGAAGTCAAAATTGGCGCATTAATCAATATCCGTAATAAAGATTTTGAAATAGAAGTGCAAGTAACAGGCTTAAGCAATATAAGACGCGGAGCACCAGAAGCCGCTTTGCTGTTTGCAGAAACTGAAGCCAGCCAACAAAAACGCGACAATGCAAAAATTACCCGCGAGGATGACCATGCGGTGCGAGCGCGCGGAGCAGGGCGACCAACCAAGCGCCAGCAGCGCGAGATTAAAAAATTTACAGGCTTAAAATTTTAAATTGTTAATTTCAACGTGCTAATTTTTAATCTTAGAAAATATTACTTGCGTTAAATTAACGAATATTGCTAAACTGCGTTCAGAGATTGAACGGTACATTTAAAAACAATATGCTAACAGACGAATATCGCTACAAAATACTTAAAATACTTGAAGTTAATCCTGAAGTTAGCCAACGTGACTTAGCGCGCGAGCTTGATATTAGCTTGGGCCGCGTTAATTTTTGTTTAAAAGCATTAATTGAAAAAGGCTTGTTAAAAGCCACCAATTTTCGTAATAGTCGTAATAAATTAGCCTATATGTATTTACTAACGCCAACTGGAATAGAAGAAAAATCTGTGATCACAGCACGCTTTTTAAAGATAAAAATGCAAGAACACGCAGATTTGCAGGCTGAAATTGAAGAGCTGCGCAAAGACTCCAATCAAACACTTAGTATTAAATTCCGTCAAATAGAGATTAATCAGCTATGAGTAAAAAAATGAGCCAGCGTTATGCAATTATCCTTTGTGGCGGCTCTGGTACTAGGCTTTGGCCACTCTCGCGCACGTTAAGGCCAAAACAGCTGCTTGCCCTTAATGGTGAGCAAACGCTGTTGCAGCAAACCGCCAGCCGTTTATTAGCGCATGTGGATGCAGCTAATTTATTCACTGTTACGCACGAAGATCACAAGTTTGAAGTAAAAGGCCAGCTGGCTGAAGTTGCGCCTGATGCTATTACCAATGTATTGGCAGAGCCATGTGCACGCAACACCTTACCTGCAATAGCATGGGCAGTGGCTAAAATTAATCAGCAAGACCCTAACGCGATTATTGGTGTGTTTGCATCAGATCACGCCATTGATAACCAGCCAGCCTTTTTAGATGCGTGGGCTACGGCAGAAATTGCCGCACAAGATGATTATTTGGTACTGTTAGGCATTAAGCCGCACGAGCCTGCCACGGGTTATGGTTACATTAAACCTAGTGTTGAATTAGCTTATAAAGGTACATTACCAGTGCGCCAAGTGGCGCAGTTTGTAGAAAAACCAAATGCTGAAAAAGCGGCTGAATTTGTTCGTGATGGCTATTTGTGGAACAGCGGTATGTTTGTGTTTAAAGCAAGCACTTTTATGCACATGTTGCAGCAATATCAACCAGAAATAGCACAACAAATAGCCAATATTACAGCAGAAAATTTCGCTGATACTTATGCCAATTTCCCTAGTTTATCTATGGATTATGGCCTGGCCGAAAAGGCAGATAAAGTGGCTGTGGTGCCCGTGGATATGGCTTGGAGCGATCTAGGCAGCTGGGATTCAATTTATCAACGCCATCAAAAAGATGCACACAATAATGTAACAAAAGGTGATGTGTTTACGCAAGACACCACCAATAGCCTGCTTTGGAGCCAAACCAGCCTGTTAGCCACTGTTGGCTTAGATAACATTGTGGTCATTCAAACAGCAGATGCCACTTTAATTTGCGATAGAAACCGCACCGAAGAGATTAAAACGTTAGTAGCACGCGTTAAAACGCACAAGCCTGAACTCACCGAAATTCACCAAACCGTCTATCGCCCTTGGGGCAGCTATACGGTGATGGAAGAAGGCGCAAATTTCAAAATTAAACGCATTGTTGTTAATCCCGGTGCAAAACTATCGATGCAGCTGCACAAACGGCGCTCTGAACATTGGGTAGTAGTTTCTGGCGAAGCGACCATTACCAATAACGAAATTGAATACAAATTACAAGAAAATCAGTCTGCGTATATCCCTAAAACACATAAGCATCGCTTGGCAAACGAGGGCACTAAACCGCTTGCTATTATAGAAGTGCAATGCGGAGACTATGTGGGTGAGGATGATATTGTGCGGTTTGATGATAGTTACGGCAGGCTGATTGAAAAGTGATTAAAGTTGCATTAATTACAGATGTTAAAGAGCTAGACGGTACATATTCAAAAGAGCTAGACGGTACATATTCAAACGAGTTGCTATTAGGTAAAAGTTATGTCGTGCATGGCGTTAGACGTCACACATTATTTGGGTAAAATTGCTTTGTGGTGGTAAAAGTAGTAAATTACCACTTGTGGTAATTTATGGAGAAAATAATGGAGCTTGCACGCGTCACAGCCAAAGGTCAGGCAACAATTCCCAAGCGCATCAGAGACGCCGCTCATATTCGAGAGGGCGATATGCTGGCGTTCGATTTGGATAGTAATAACAGGATCATCATTAGGCGCATTGAGTCGACAATCGATATAGAGCTATTAGCATTGCAAGAAACTTTGTCTGAATGGAATTCACCCGAGGACGACGAGGCTTGGCGTGATCTTTAAAGCATTAGATGTAGTGGTTGTGCCTTTTCCATTTACAGACCGCGATGCAACTAAGCGCCGTCCAGCATTGGTGATTTCTAATGCGCTATTTAATCAGCAGCATGATCAGCTTGTATTGGCCATGATTACCACAACCACGGATAAGGTTTGGCCAAGTGATGTTTCATTAACGAATTGGCAAGAAGTCGGGTTAAAAGTGGCTTGCCACTTTCGATTAAAATTGTTTACACTGGATCAAAATCTGGTTTTGAAGACGGTCGGGCGTTTATCATCCCGCGATGTTAAATCTGTACAGGCTGTCTTGGCTAAATTCGTTGATGTTAATTAATTCGCCACAACTCAAAAATAAATCTTTGATTTCTTGTAAAATTCATAGTGTTTTATGAGCCCTAAACGACAATCTTCCGTTTAGTATTAATAGAAGTGCGATGCGTAGATTATGTGGGCGAGGACGATTTTATTCGGTTTGATGATAGCTATGGAAGGTTAATTACAAAGTGACAAAAGTTGCGTTAATTACAGGTGTGACAGGGCAAGATGGTGCTTATTTAGCAGAGTTCTTATTAGGTAAAAATTATATCGTTCACGGTGTTAAGCGCCGTGCGTCTTTGTTTAATACAGATCGAATTGACCATCTATATCAAGACCCGCATGTGGATAATAAAAATTTTGTATTGCATTATGGCGATTTAACCGATTCTACTAATTTGATTCGTATTATTCAGCAGACGCAGCCAGATGAAATTTATAACTTGGCCGCCATGAGCCATGTGGCTGTGAGCTTTGAAACGCCAGAATACACTGCAAATGCTGATGGTATAGGTACTTTGCGTATTTTAGAAGCCATTAGGATTTTAGGCTTAGAGAAAAAGACTAAGTTTTATCAAGCATCAACTTCAGAGCTTTATGGCCTAGTGCAAGAAACACCACAAAAAGAAACCACACCCTTCTATCCACGTAGCCCTTACGCGGTTGCTAAGCTTTACGCTTATTGGATTACAGTGAATTATCGCGAAGCTTATGGCATTTACGCTTGCAATGGTATTTTGTTTAATCATGAATCGCCAGTTCGCGGTGAGACGTTTGTAACCCGTAAAATCACCCGTGCGTTAGCGCGCATTAATTTAGGTTTACAAGATTGCCTATATTTGGGCAACCTAGATGCGCTACGTGACTGGGGGCATGCTAAAGACTATGTTGAGATGCAATGGCTAATGCTGCAACAAGAAACGCCTGAAGACTTTGTGATTGCTACAGGAGTACAATATAGCGTGCGAGATTTTGTGAACGCGGCTGCCAAAGAACTCAATATGCAAATTACTTGGCAAGGCACTGGTATAGAAGAGAAGGGCTACTGGCAAAATAAATGTATAGTTCAAGTGGATTCGCGTTACTTCCGTCCAACAGAGGTTGAAACATTACTAGGTGACCCCACTAAAGCCAAAGAAAAGCTAGGTTGGGCACCAAAAATCACATTTCATGAACTGGTAGCAGAAATGGTGCGCGAAGACTATAAATCAGCCCAGCGCGATGAGTTAATCAAGCAGCATGGCTATCAGGCAATGGATTATCACGAATGATTCATTCACAACGAATTTCATATCTTGAAGTGGTCACAATTTGTGACCACTTCTGCAGCTTAATGCTTTCCAACGTCTTAAATTCAGAGCTTGTTTGGCAAGGATTGAGCATTTATGAGTGCAATTAAGTTATTTGAAACCAAGCAAGTCCGTTCAGTGTGGGATGAACAACTTGAAGTTTGGTTTTTTAGCATCGTGGATGTTGTGGGCGTTCTTACAGATAGCCCTAACGCTCGCAAATACTGGAGTGTTCTTAAAACCCGTTTGAAGAAAGAAGGCAACCAGTTGGCTACAGATTGTAGTCAACTGAAAATGCAATCGGCAGATGGTAAATATTACCTTACTGACGTAGCAAATACAGAGCAGCTTTTGCGCCTAATTCAATCGATACCATCACCCAAAGCCGAGCCTTTCAAACAATGGCTCGCTCGCATTGGCTATGAGCGCATTGAAGAAATGGATGACCCCGAGCTTGCGTTTGACCGTGCCATGGAGACCTATCTCAAAAAAGGCTACTCTAAAGAATGGATTAATCAACGGCTTAAAAGCATAGAGGTTCGCAAAGAGTTAACTGATGAATGGGAAACACGTGGCGTGCAAAAAGGGCAAGAGTTTGCCATTTTGACCGACGAAATCACCAAGGCATGGAGCGGCCTGAGCATACGCCAATATAAACAGGTTAAAGGATTAAAAAAAGAAGGTCTGCGTGATAATATGACCAACCTTGAATTGGTGCTGAATATGCTTGCTGAAGCAACTACCACCGAGATTTCACGGGAAAAACAGCCTGAAGGTTTAGAGCAGAATCGAGTAATCGCCAAGCAAGGTGGCACCATTGCAGGTAACACGCGTAAAGAGATTGAAGAGAAAACAGGAAAACCAGTAGTGAGTACAACAAATGCAAAGCAACTCAATTAGCAATAAACTATTTAATACAATCAAATAATTAACATGAACCTAAACGCTAAAATCTATGTGGCAGGGCATCGCGGTTTAGTCGGTACTGCATTGATGCGCCAGCTAACTGTGCAAGGCTACACTAACATCGTCACCCGCACCCATGCAGAGCTTGACTTAATCAATCAAATGGCTGTAGCAGATTTCTTTAATGCGGAAAAACCGGAGTATGTAATTTTAGCTGCCGCTAAAGTGGGTGGTATTCACGCTAACAACACATACCCAGCAGAATTTATTCATGAGAATTTAGCCATACAAACCAATGTCATCCATCAAGCTTACCTTAGCGGTGTTAAGCGACTGCTGTTTTTAGGCTCTAGCTGCATTTACCCGCGTGATTGCCCGCAACCAATTAAAGAAGAATACTTATTAACAGACGAGCTAGAGCCAACTAATAGGCCTTACGCCTTGGCAAAAATTGCAGGCATAGAAATGTGCTGGAGTTATAACCGCCAATACGGTACACAATATTTAGCAATAATGCCTACTAATTTATATGGCTCAGGCGATAATTATCATTCAGAAAATAGCCATGTAATACCTGCGTTGATACGTAAATTTCATGAAGCAAAAATCAATAATAATTCAAGTGTAACGGTTTGGGGTACAGGCACACCTAAACGTGAGTTTTTATATAGTGATGACATGGCGGCAGCTTGCTTGCATGTACTCAATTTGGCAGATATATCATTTAAAAATTTAACTGCATTTGATAGAAATGATGGCATACCGCCATTGTTAAATCTAGGCAGCAATAGTGATTTAACTATTGCAGAGTTAGCCAATTTAGTGAAAGAAGTAGTCGGTTATAAAGGCGAAATGATATTTGATGTAACAAAGCCAGACGGCACAATGCGCAAGCTAATGGATTCAAGCTTATTAAATCAGATAGGTTGGCAGCCTAAAGTAATGCTTAAAGAAGGCCTTAAATTGGCATACGAAGATTTTGAGCGGCTTTTAAATGCTGCTAAATGAAGCAAGTTAATTATTAATGCGCCAACTTAGCGTTATATCAAAACCTTTACAAGGTTTTATTACCTTTGCATTAAAAAAAGCTGGCATAAGCCAATCTGTTGGTGCGGCAGCATTTTGGAGTATGGTGGAATCATTTTCAGCACCATTTTTTTCATTAATGCTTATGCCAATACTTACCCATAATTTGGGTTTAGCTAATTACGGCGTTTATGTAATGGCAATGGCTTTTATTGCGCTCAGTGGTTTTACCGGGTTGGGCATGAATACGGCAATCACTTACCATTTAGCCAAAAATAGCGCATACCCAAATTATGATTATAAAAAAAACATCGCCCAACAGCTCACCACGGCACTAATTATCACCTTGATAGGTACAGTTGGCTTTGCAACTTTATTTTTATCAGCCACATATTTAAGCCAAGGCTACTTAAAAATTAACCATCCGCAATGGCTTGTTTATAGTGATTTGAAGATACAAGTGGTTTTATTGCTTATTTTTACTCAATGCGATATGGTAATTTCCGCCGCTTTAAAGGGCTTGCAACATTTTAAAACATCCGCTTTATGCGAGTTTTTAATAAAGCTAATAGGCTTTGCGTTGCTATCTACCGCAGCTTTTTATTATAAGCAAGTTGAAATAATCATTGGCGTTGCCGTATTGGTGAGCGCGCTAAGTTTAATCACAAGGCTTGTGGTAATGCGTAAAACAGCAGACTTAAAAATAAATGACATGCGCTATAACATAAATGAAGCAAAGGGTTTTTTCAATTTTGGTAAGTGGATGACCCTGCAAAATATATCGGGTGCGATATTTGGCTCCATAGATAAGCTAGTATTAGGCGCATTTTATGGAACAGCTTTGGTTGGTATTTACAATATATTGCTAACCTTAGCGCAACTAGTGCATTTTTGTACAGCTAGTGTGCTAAGTTTTATAATGCCTAAAATTGCATTAAACAATAATATTTTAACTATTAAAAAAATAACTAAAATTTTTAGTATTACTACAGCGTTGTCATTACTAATGTCTATTATTATGGCTCTCTTCATGCCCATTGTATTTAGTTACTTTAAACTAAGTTATCAATACAAAAGTGCCTTTTACTTGCTTATATTCTGTTATTTTATACTCAGTTTAAATGTTCCGTCATACTACATGGCGTTAGGTATGAAGCTGGTAAAAGCTATTTCCATGCAATGTATAGTTGGCGCCGGAATGGGGATTATTGCTTTATTTTTATATATTGAAAGCTATGGGATATATGCGGCAATAGGATCCAAATTTATTTATTGTTTATTTGCTTTACTACTTATCTTACCTGTTATAAATGCAATGAATTATAAAAATGATTAAGTATACTTGTAGATCTTGCGCCTCACAAAACATATCATCATTGGGCAAGCTCCCTATAATGAATAGCTTTGCGGGTAAACCGTTAATGGTATCTTTCGCAGAAAGTAGCCTATATAAATGTAATGATTGTTCAATGCTGGCTAGACACCCAGTGCTTACTGAGGCTCAATACAATGAGTTATATGCTGCTTCTGATGCCGATGTTTGGAGTTCTAATTCGCTACAATTGAGAAAAGATCAAAAAATAGCACGTTCTATTATTATGTCTAAATATCAAAACTGTTGCAGTGTGCTTGATATTGGGTGTTATACAGGTGATTTATTAGCTTCATTGCCAGATAGATTTTCAAAAAATGCAGTTGAGATGTCGGAAAACGCAAGTAGAGTAGCCGCAAGTAAAGCTATAAATATAGTTGGCAAAAATCTTTATGAAATTGATACCGATTTTAAATTTGATTTAATAGTTGCTATTGATGTGATAGAACATACAGTAAATCCTGCAGAATTCCTTTTATATTTAGCTGGATTTCTCAAACCTAATGGAGCAATTCTAATTTCGACAGGTAATGCGGATAATTGGGTTTGGCAACGTACAAAAAATAAATTTTGGTACTCAAGTTTTTACGAACATATATCTTTTATAGGCCAAACTTGGTTAGAAGCGTTTTGTGATGATAACGGTTATTCAGTTATTAATTTAAGAAAATTCTGTTATGCAGAGTTAAACTTTAAATCTTTTATTAAAGCTTTTATAGGCATGGTTTTGACCATTTTTGGCTTTAAAACACAACGTTTTTCAAATTTCAGCAAAGACCATTTTTGTTTTTTAATTAAAGCAAAAAACTTAACTGAATTAAACTAATACTACTCTAAGAAATATAACATGATTAAAAAAACCATAAAAAAATTAGCCGCTACTTTGGGATTGCAAATTAACAAACTCAACGTTACTAGCAGCCCTGCTTATCAAACGGCACAAGCATTGAAAACGCATCATATTAACGTTGTATTTGATGTTGGTGCCAACATAGGACAGTTTGCCAACGAGCTTCGCTTGCATGGTTATCAAGGTAAAATTATATCTTTTGAGCCATTATCAGATGCTTACGCTAAGTTAATGTTAGCTGCAAAGAATGATAAAAATTGGATAATACATCCGCGCTGTGCAGTAGGTGCAACTGCAGATGAAATTGAAATTAACGTGGCAGGCAATTCTGTGAGCAGTTCGATATTGCCTATGTTAGCCGCACACGAAAATGCTGCGCCGCAATCTAAATATACGCATAAGCAAATAGTGCCGCTAATTTGTTTAAATGATGTTTTTGCAAAATATGTTAGTGATAATGATAAAGTATTTCTTAAAATAGACACGCAAGGCTATGAGGCTGCGGTGTTAGAAGGCGCAGATAAGATATTGTCGCATTGCACAGGCGTTTTGCTAGAGCTGTCGTTAGTACCTCTCTACGCAGGGCAAATATTATGGCAAGAACTCATTGCAAGGTTAGTCAAAACTAATCACCACATTTACGCTTTACAAACAGGTTTTATTAATAATGAAACAGGACAAACTTTGCAACTAGATGGTTTGTTTTTTCAAAAATGTCATTAGTGAGTAATAAAAATTACTGCATTTAAGTAGTCAAGCTAATAATAGGGTTTTTTAATTGATAACTAATAAAATAGAACAGTTGTACTTTAAATGGCTAATTTTCATAACGACAACTGTTTTTTTGTTATCAGTTATTGGTATTTATTGGCGCTTTGATCAATTAACCGTAAGTATAAGCTTGCTATTATCCGCCGCTATATCATTTCATGTACCTAGTTCATCTTTCATAAAAGTTGATAAAGATAATAATCAACTAACTATAATTGCCCTCATAATTTTTTTAATTCAAATCAGTTCAACTTTTTTAGTGTCATTTATTCCTACGTTTACTTATGATGAAATTGCATATTCTGTTTCATTACCTAAACATTATGTTGCGGCGCAACAATTTTATTATGTAGATAATTATGGTCCATATTCTGCATTCCCTCAAAACTACGAAACTTTAACTTCGGTTTCACTGTTGTTTTTTAACTCACCTGTGCTTGCTAA
Organism: Methylotenera sp.; assembly: GCA_031369365.1. Lineage (GTDB taxonomy): Bacteria > Pseudomonadota > Gammaproteobacteria > Burkholderiales > Methylophilaceae > Methylotenera_A. The sequence goes on along the minus strand of JANMOP010000067.1, from coordinate 23,022 downwards.
AGTGATTAATTACATTTTAGGTTTTGGAATGGTATTAGCTGCAAATCGCATTGCAATACAGTGCGGGGTTTCAAACAAAGTCTCCATTTTGGCAGGTATTTTTGTAGGTTGTTCTACGGCTTATATTATTTCCTTACCAATTGCAAAAAATGATATCTTAAATGGGTTTTTTCAAGTTTGGGCAATTGTAATACTGGTTACTTACTACAGAAATAAAAGTATTTTTCTTGCTGGGATGATAGGTGCTTTAATTGGTGGTGCGATAGGCACCAAATATAACAGTATCATATTCTCAATCATTCCAATAAGCGCATTCATCACAATCACGCACTTTTCGTCTATGCCATTTAAAGACAAATTGCAAAGATATTTTGCACTAACTTTCTTTATCATTTTGGCTGCTTTCCCTTGGTATTTAAGAAACTTCATTGAATTTCAAAACCCTTTTTACCCAGCGTTAAATCAGATATTTTTAGGAAAAAATCTTTTTAATCAGATATATATCAATATATTCAATGAAATATTCTTTCACGATATTGTTGACTTTACTTGGGATACGGGAACAATTTTCACGTTCTTCAAGAAGCATATTCATAGCTTTGGATCTGTGGTGAGTGTACTAGGATTTCTAGGTGTTTGCCTCAGCTTGACGCATAAACGTGAGCTACGTTTTACAGCACTAGTTTTAATTGCGATTACAGTTATTACATTGAGATATGGATTTTGGGAGCCTAGATATAATATTTTTCTTTTAGTAATGATTTCAGTATTTGCTGCATTCTTTTGCGATGAAGTTTTTAAGCTGGTGAAAAAAAATTATCATCAATTTAATATTAATATTGCATTAATAATACTGGCTGTTTTATTTGGCGCGCTAGGTTTTTTTCGCGGTGCTGATGCATACAAAACTATTGAACACAGCTTCTTGTTTAACAGAACTCAATTTTTGGAAGCAAATGTGCCCTATTGGAAAGTGGCTAACTTTTTAAATCTTAACACGCCTAAAAATTCAAAAATTGGCGTTGGATTTGGTGGTAATCAGATGTTTTATTATCTTGATCGCCCTTACTATCACTTTCACCCAATGACAGAGAAAGGTGATTTGCTTAGTAAAACCACGCCAAATGACCTGTTATCTTTGATAAATTTGCAAAATATTGAATACATGGCAATTTCAAATTGTTGCTCTTATGGGCATGTTGAAGGTAAAACGCCAATGCTTTCAGTTTTTATGAAACATTTTTATGAGTCAATTACCTACTTAACGCAAACTGGTAAGTTTGAAAAGATAGCAGAAATAAGTGATGTGATTATTTATAAAATTGTAAGAGCGGATACTAAATAATGAAGTTATCTATATTAATGCCTTGCCTCAACGAAGCTGAGACGCTGGAAATATGTATAAAAAAAGCGAATGATTGGCTTAACAGAACAGGCACAGATGGAGAGGTGGTCATTGCGGATAATGGAAGTAGTGATGGTTCTCAAGAAATAGCATACAGAAATAATGCGCGAGTTATTGACGTTCCTATTCGCGGTTATGGATCGGCTTTGTACTATGGAGTGGTAGCGGCGCACGGTGATTATATTATTATGGGCGATTCAGATGACTCATATGACTTTAGTAATTTGGATGCTTTTGTTTTAAAGTTAGATGAAGGTTATGATTTGGTTATGGGCAATCGTTTTCTTGGTGGAATTGCTCTAAATGCTATGCCATGGAAAAACAGATATATAGGGAATCCAATTTTGTCTTGGGTAGGCCGCACCTTGTTTGCATGTCCGGCGAAAGACTTTCATTGTGGATTACGAGGTTTTAGTAAAGACGCATTTTTTCGTATGGATTTGCGGACAACGGGAATGGAGTTTGCCTCTGAAATGGTCATCAAGGCCAATTTGTTTGGAATGAGAATTGCCGAAGTTCCTACAACGTTATCAAAAGATGGGCGTTCGCGACCGCCTCATTTACGTCCTTGGCGAGATGGTTGGCGTCACCTCCGTTTTATGATGCTTTTTAGCCCGCGCTGGCTATTTTTAAATCCTGGCTTTGTGGTTTTTATCATTAGTTCATTGTTTTATTTTTTGATACTTGCAAATCCATTAAAAATAGGAAATCTAGTCTTTGATACCAATACTCTTTTTTTCGCACAAGCGGGAATCACTCTTGGCATGATGTCCTTAATATTAGGGGTAGTGGTCAGAATGTTTGGTATGCGCGAAGGATTGTTGCAAGAGCATAACCTTCTAGAGCGGGCACGTACATCACCCATATTAGAACTTGGAAGCATAATTAGTCTTTTTTTTATAGCAATGGGTATTTATTTGGGATTCAACCTTTTGTCAGAGTGGGGCGGAAAAAGCTTTGGCGAGTTACAGCAAGGGGCATTTCTAAGAGATGTTAGTCTGTCAACCCTGCTTATTATCATTGGCGGAATTGGTTTCTTAGGATCTTTAATTATGGGTTTTTTGGCTTTACCGACCAAGCGGAATTTAAACTGACTGCAAGTTATAAGATAGATGCAATATGCCAATAGTTACAAAAAACTCATTACAAATTTTTAGATTCCTTCTTACAGGCGGATTCGGTGCTGGCTTATATATTGTTGGTTCATTTACCCTTACCACAGCTGGTATGAAGGCTTGGATTGCAAGCTTTATTGTATATGCCTGCTTGGTTCCAATTGTATATTTCATTCAAAGTAAATTTGTTTTTGAATCAAGTAAAACTTACTCCAAGTCATTTCCAAGGTATTTGGTCATTCAATTGATAGGGTTAGGACTTTCAGCGCTTATGCCGTTTTTGCTGGCCAAAATTAATGTAAGCCCTATTATTTCTTTTTTCTCCGTCGCATTGCTTATTAGTTTCACAAGCTATGTATTACAGCTAATATGGGTGTTTTCGTCAAATAGTAAAAATGGAGAATTGAATTGAAACTAATCGACAAGGTGCTTCGTCGGTGGCGCGTAAATGTCGCATTAAAGGCTGTGCCAAATCAGGTAGAAGCAGTTTTTGACATTGGCTGCGATGATGGTTATTTGTTTAATAGAATTGATGACGGCAAAATGCGCCTTGATGGCTGCGACCCGAGATTGTCAGCTAACGCTGTATCAGCAAACTCTACATTGCTGCGAGGTTTCTTTCCCTCTGTTTTGCAAGATAGTCAACACTGCAGCTCATATGATGTCATTTTCGCATTGGCCGTTTTTGAACACTTTACTGAGGCAGATTTAACCGAGTCTTCTCATCGCATTGCACAGATGCTTAATGATAATGGGCGATTAATCGTTACAATACCGCATCCATTCGTCGACAACATACTTGATGTTCTGATGTTTTTAAAGCTAATAGATGGACAGGCATTAGAGGAACACCACGGTTTTGATCCAGACACGTTAGCTATAGTGCTTTCGAAAGGATTGAAACTTAAAACTAGAAAGAGATTTCAACTTGGCCTAAATAATGTATTTGTATTTGAAAAAGAAGTAGATACAAAGCAAACCTAAGTTTTTGGATATAAAATGATTAATAAGAATTTTCCAGTAATATCGATTATTGTTGCCGTATTTAATCACGCAAAAACCTTACAACAATGTTTTGGCGTTTTGCTAGTGTTGCCGTTAGTGCCTGTCTACGCAGGGCAGATATTATGGCAAGAACTCGTTGCAAAGTTAGAGTTTGCTGTATGAGTAAAACCCCACTAGTTAGCTATATTGTTGCTACTTTTAATTGTGGCAACAGAGCAAATATTTTAAATGAAACAACGCGACTATTTAAAGGCGAGTCATGTGAATTTATTGTGATGGATGGAGGCTCTACTGATGAGACTTTAAATATTTTAAGGCTTGAAAATAACCTTAATATTGTAGAGTCTAAACGTGATGAAGGCATCTATGATGCTTGGAATAAAGCGATTAAATATTGTAAGGGTGAATACATTAGCTTTATTGGGGTAGATGATATTCCTGCCGTTAATTTTTTAAAGGAAGTTACAACATTGTTGTCACAGTTAGATTTTACACCTTCTATTATTTATGGTGATGGTTGCTACACGCGACACCAAAAGTACAGGTACTTTAAAAGTTATAAATCAGCAAATTTATTTTATTCTCAAAATCCTTATTTTGACATACCACACCCTGGTTGTTTTAATCACAAATCGCTATTTGTAAATACCAACTTTAATTCAAGCTATAAATCAGCAGGTGATTTAGATTTTTACTTGCGACTAAGACCAGTAATATTAAAAAATCAACCTGTCTATTTGCCAGTTTTACAAGTCGTTATTGACGCTGACGGTCTGACGCATTCAGTTAAAGGAGCTAAAATTTTTAAAAAGGAAGTTATTGAAATTGAAAAAAAATTAAATTTAAAAATAAAATACTCACAGCTTAGGTTAAACATGGTTTTAATGATGGGTAAAATTCCTTATTTATTTGAAACCTTACGACATTTAAGTTGGCAGCTTCGTCACGATAAGAAACCCCCTTTATGAACGTTGCACATATTCTGCCTAGTTTGGATATAGGTGGTGTTGAAGTCGGAATTCAAAAGTCCTTAGACAGTTTACAAAACAGCTTTGATTACAAAGTTTTTTATGTAAAAAAGAAAGGTTGTTTAAATGTAGGGCAAAAGCATGTGTTGTTTTTGATTTTAGGGATAGTTAGCCGCAGGTGGTATCCAGATGTGATTATTACATCTTTGTGGTACGCGCATCCAATTGGCTGGCTGTTTTCTAAGTTTGGAATCAGATGGTATGCTTTTTATCATTTGGCTGATTTTGCACATCCACTAGATGCTATGGTACAAAAGTTTTCTTGGAAACATGCAGATTTCAGGTTGTGTGATTCGCAAGCAACAAGTGACTTTATGAACAAAATTCAAACCCAACAAAGTCATATTATTCCGTATGTATTTAAAAGCTTTACAAATAGCAGTACTCTAAATTGGCAAAGTAGAAATTATGATGTTGTATGGGTGGGTAGAAATCACCCTCAAAAAAGAATTGATATTCTGTGTTCGTTAATTGGTTGCATTATTGAGCGCAAATCTGATTTGAAAGTGCTAATAATACAAGCAGGTGATGAGAGTGAGTTGCTTAATCATTTAAGCGGTTTATATGATAAGAATATTACACTTGTTAAAAATATTGATAATTCAAAAGTAATAGAGTATTTACACGAATCAAAGTGTTATGTTTTAACTTCTGATGTTGAGGGTATGTCTTTATCCACAATAGAAGCAATTCAAGCTGGTTGCTTACCTGTTGTAAGGCCTGTTGGAGAGATTAAAAATTACTTAAGTGAAAATGCTTGTGTCAAGATATATGAAACAGACATACAAAGCTTAACAAATATCGCTGATAGAATTATTTGTTTATTAAATGATGCTAATGAGGCAAATTTAATAATCGCTAATGCAGTGGGTTCTGTTAAGCAAATCGGCTTCTACACTGAACAATTAACAGCTGCCATCAAAATGTGTGGTGTTAATGAAGGTGCTTAAATTCTTACACCTTAAAGTATTTTGTTTATACGCTTTCGTTCTATCTATGACAGATATAGGTATACCAAACACAATATTTTCTGCAGTTCTAATGGTTTCACTTTTAGGAGCTGGGTTTTCATTGATTACATTAGGGAGTAAGAACCTGTTTAAAATTGATAAAATAGATTGTTTAATGATTTTATATCTATTTTTTGCAACATTTTCAACAATAATTAACTTCCAGAACAATAATCCTCACACGTTTAATCACATCTTATCTAAGTATTTCGTGTTTTTTTTGTTTTATTTTTTTGTGAAAAATACGTTTTTGTTTTTAAGCAAGTCAGTCAAAGCTAAAGAAGATGTGTACAGCTGGCTTTATGTGGGAACTGTGTTGTCGTTAGTTTTTTGTGTAACAGAATTTATATTCAAAAATTATTTCAGTTTTGAGTTTGACGCTTTTTTTACAAGAGTGAATCCTATTATTTATAACCCAACTTTAGGCGGTGATTCCAACATTGTGAGAGCAAGAGGTTTTGCTGAAGAGTCTGGTCACTATGCATTGTTTATAGAATTAATAGTGCCTATTTTAGGCGCACATTTATGGCAAAATAAAAGCTTTAAAAGCTTTGGTGCATTATTAATATTATCACTAACTGCTATTACACTTACTTTCAGCACCATTTCACAGCTAGCGCTATTTCCAGCCATAATTACGGCTGTTTTAATTCATAATAAATTACTTATAGATAGTAAATTTATAATTACAATGAGCCTGTTAATCTTGCTTACTTTGTTATCGCTACTAGTAATACCAGGTTCGTTTGAAAGTTTAGTTTATAAAATTACTGAAAATGGATTTAATGGTAGGCTTGACAATATAGAGCCTATTTTTGTGTTAATAGAGAAATCTGATTATTGGCAACTAATATTTGGTTTTGGTTCTGCATCTTTTTATAATATTGAGAATTTAGAGAGTGGAATATTTTCATTACCTTTTTTGATATTCGTAGAAATGGGATTTGTAGGATTATTTTTATTATTCATATTTATAACTTTATGTATTCAGAAGATTCGCTGCATTAGCGATTTAAATGTCCGTTATGCATTTGCACTTAGTTTTTCATTCGCATTATGGCATTATTGGGCAATAGGTAATTATTATTACCCTTGGATATGGTTTTTGATTGCAATGATATCTTTTGAAAAAGTTGGCAGTAAAGTGAATTTTCTAAGATAAATAGCAATTTAAGCATACAGTTTTTTGGTATGCTAATACTCCATAAAAGAACTGCGATTATGCGATAATTCGGTTTATTCATTTCTTTCGCTAAAGTCAACTCTAATAATACAAGGCAATTGGGATGCAAAATAACCGTAAGAAAGTCTGTATCGTTGCTACGGTTCCCTATGCATTAGTCATGTTTATGAAGCCACATATAGCTATGCTCGCTGAACAATATGATGTGACTTTAGTTGCAAATGGTGTTGAAGAAGATTTTTCAGCAATACTAAATGAGAATGTTCGGTTTATTCATGTCAATATTGAGCGAAAAATATCTTTGTGGCGTGATGTAGTTAGTTTGTTTCAACTTTATATAATTTTTCGTAGAGAGCAATTCGACGTAGTACATTCGCTTATGCCAAAAACAGGTCTGCTGGCAATGTTGGCGGCATTTTCTATTGGCGTGCCACGTCGTGTTCACACATTCACAGGGCAGGTTTGGGCAAACAAAAAGGGATTAGCGCGTTGGGGCTTAAAAATCCTAGATAAGCTAATCACTAAATGTACAACACATTTATTGACAGATGGATTTCCTCAGCGCTTGTTCTTAATTGAGCAGCGAATTGTAAAAGAAAACAAAATTGTTGTACTTGGTAAAGGATCAACACGTGGAGTTGAAGCTGAACGTTTCAAACCAAACTTGCCAGTACGGCATCAAATACGTTCTAGTTTAAAAATATCAGAAAATGCAGTTGTATATTTATTTTTGGGACGTTTAAACTTAGATAAAGGCATTCAAGATTTAGCGCGGGCTTTTGCTGATCTGGCGGTTGATATGCCGCAGATTATTTTGCTGGTAGTTGGGCCTGACGAAGGTGGTATGGATGTGTCGCTAAAATCTATTTTGCAAAAGTGCACAGGTCAATTTAAACGTGTTGGCTTTACTGACAAGCCAGAAGATTATATGGCTTGTGCTGATATATTTTGTTTACCAAGTTACCGTGAAGGCTTTCCATCTGTAATTATCGAAGCAGCTGCGGTAGGAGTTCCCGCTGTTGCATCTAATATTTATGGTTTAGTGGACGCGGTAGTAGATGGTGAAACAGGCATATTGCATAAGCCAGGAAGTGTTGAGGAAATCAAACGGGCGTTAGTTACTTTAACTAACGATACTGAAATGCGAACAAAAATGTCTCAACAAGCGATGATGAGAACAAACACTTTGTTTTCCACAGATATTCTAGTGGATGAAATGCGTAAGTATTATCAGAATTTATTTAGCCACCACTTAAATGATTAATCAAAAAACTTTAGTAACAGGTGCAACTGGGTTTGTTGGATCAACTTTATGTGATATTTTAGAATCGGACGATTATATTGTAAAACGCAGTAATCAACGGTTAAGTGAAATGGATTGGTCGCATACTTTGGCTGGTATTGACGCGGTGGTACACCTCGCGGCACGCGTGCACATTATGCAAGATAAAACAGCAGACCCACTTGCTGAGTTCAGAGTAATAAATGTAGATGGCACACTTAATTTAGCGCGCCAAGCGGCTAAGTCGGGTGTTAAACGGTTTGTTTTTTTAAGTTCAATTGGTGTTAATGGCGCAGTTACAAGACTTAATAAGCCGTTTACTAGTGATGATATACCTGCGCCACATTCTGATTATGCTATCTCAAAGCATGAAGCGGAAATAGGTTTACGCAAAATTGCAATAGAAACGGGCATGCAGGTGGTGATAATTCGCCCACCTTTAATTTACGGTGCAAATGCACCAGGTAATTTTGGATCGTTATTTAAAATTATTAATCGAGGCATGCCTTTGCCACTAGGCGCGGTAACAAATAACCGCCGCAGTTTTGTAGCGTTAGATAATTTAATCGATTTGATAATTACTTGCATTAATCACCCCAACGCAGCTAACCAAACCTTTTTGGTGAGCGATAATGAAGACGTTTCAACAGCCGATTTGTTGCGCAAAATGGCGTTAGCTCAAGGTGTGACCAACGGATTATTTTCTAGCCGTTTATTCCCCGTGCCAGTGGCTTTTCTAAATTTATGCGCCAAAATGATTGGCAAGCAGGATATAGCCCAACGCTTGTTGGGCAATTTGCAGGTAGATATTAGTCATACGCAAAAAATATTGGATTGGCAGCCAATTATTAGCTTAAAAGAGGGTTTGCAAAAGTGCATAAGCTGAGTAGTTATGTTTACTTTAAATAGTATTAACAATTACGTTTTTTATTTAAACAATGCAAACAAGCATCAATTATATGGTTGTTTTAGTTGTCATGCTCGTTAAGTTTTGGCTGAATTAGGTTAATATTATCTTAAGCATTAAGATTTGAACTAGGACTAGTGTATGCAAAACGAAAATATAGCTAGCTTAAGGTGGGTTAAACGCTTGGGTAATTATCAAAAAACGTTTGATAGTTTAGCTGATGCTGTTGCATTGGCTAAAAAGAGACCACTCTCTGATTTAGAAAAACAAGGTTTGATACAAGCATTTGAGTTTACCCACGAGCTGGCTTGGAATCTTATGAAAGATTATCTTGTGTACCAAGGCGTGCAAGATATTACAGGCTCACGTGATGCATCACGTGAGGCTTTTAGTAAAGGTTTGATTACAGATGGTGAGGCATGGATGGCAATGATACAAAGTCGCAATAAAACTTCACATACTTATAACCTAGCTGTTGCAAATGAAATTGTTGACGCAATTCAAACCGATTACGTTGGTTTATTTACTGCTTTTTTACATCGCGCTCAACAGTTAAAAGATAAATTGTAAAATAGAATATTAATGTTATACGGCTTGCCACAAGTAGTTATTGATAAACTCAGGTTAATTTTTAAGGCTGATAATCGAATTAAACATGTTTGGTTATATGGATCTAGGGCATTAGCAAATCAAAAGCCTGCATCTGATATTGATTTATGTGTAGAAGGTGAAACTTTAACGCTTAAAGATTTGCATTATTTAGAAAACCAACTTGATGATTTACTTTTGCCGTGGAAAATTGATATTTCGCTAAAACACACTATTGATAATGCTGATTTATTACAGCATATTGAAGAGGACGGTGTTAATTTGTTGCAACTTTTACACGGCAAAGATGCGTAATAATAATCAATTAAATTAAAAAAGTACTAAAATTACGATGCATGAAGTGTATAAATAATGAAACGGATATTCGACTTAAATCTATCACTTATCGCACTTGTAATGTTGATAATACCTATTATTATTGTTGCACTGTTAATACGCCTCACCTCAATTGGTAATGTGCTGTATTGGTCTGATAGAGTTGGGCGCAACAATAAGCTATTTAAAATGCCAAAATTTCGTAGCATGCGGATTGATACGCCTGCTGTTGCCACACATTTATTAGATAACCCTGCGCAATTTTTAACGCCTATTGGGTCTTTTTTACGCAAATCTAGCTTAGATGAGCTGCCTCAGCTTTGGAGTATTTTAAAAGGTGATATGAGTTTTGTTGGACCAAGGCCAGCTTTGTTCAATCAAGATGATTTAATTAGCTTACGTACTCAATATAATGTGGATAAATTATTACCTGGCTTAACAGGCTGGGCGCAAATTAACGGTCGCGACGATTTACCTATAACTCAAAAAGTACAGCTTGATGTGGAATACTTAAACAATAAAAGTTTTTATACCGATATTAAAATTATTTTACTGACTTTTATAAAAGTAATGCGCCGTGATGGCGTTACGCATTAAGTGATTAAAAAACACTTACAATCGATATTTGAAGGTTTAAAATATCAACGACAGCTTTTGCTTTATATTCTGCAAACAAATAATTAAAAATGAATTAAAAATACATATAAAAAGGTGATAAAGATGAGCGGTTCTAATTCTACAAAAACACAACCAAATCAGTCAGTTATACTACAGGATTATGATTCACCAGATGAGTTTAACCTGATTGATGTGATTAATTTTTTGCGATCAAATATTAGGTATTTAATCTGGGGAATGATGCTGGGTGCTATTTTTGCATTAATTATTGCAGTTTTTTTGCCCAAGCAATACGAAGCAAAAGCATTAATTAAAATAGGGCAAATAGGTAGCGTAGATACTAATGCTTTGCCTATTGAGCCTGGCTTGCAAGTTGTGGATAGGATTAAAAGCCAATCTTTTCAAGATACGGTTTTAGAATCGCTTGGTGTTTCCACAGAAGATGAAGATGATAAGCTGGTAAAGCAATTTAGAAAAAATCTTAAAGTAAGATTAGAAAAATCAGAATTGATTTCACTTAGCTTAAAAGCCATAAGCCGTGCAGAGGCCGTTGTAAATATGCAAGAAGTGGTTAAGCAACTTAATATTACGCATAACAGATTGCTACTACCGACGGTTACAAGGTTAAAATTAGAGTTGGATTCGATAAATAAAGAGTTAAAGCTGGCTGATATAGAATCTAAACAGTTGATGAAAGCGTTAGAAACACAATCTGATAAAATTACCGACACTAAATTTTCACAGACCGTTTTGTTAAATAGCTTACGCATTTCAAAAGAAGAAGAATATCGCTCATTTAAAGATACTAAACGTATGTTAGAAGAAAAGTTAAGCCCAGAACGAACTTTTGCTACCCATGTACTGGGCAAGGTGGAGGTGAGTAAAAAGCCTGTTTTTCCTAACTATAGTTTATTCATTTTAGCGGGTGTATTTTTAGGGCTTATGAGCAGCTTTTTATATATTGCATTTAAAGGCTTAAAACTAAAAACGCCAGCCAATGCATAACCAGCAAGGCTTTTGTATTAAAAGCATTAAAAAAAATATTATCTCAAAATCAAAAATACGATAATATTTATTACTACTATGCTAAAAAGAACAATTATTATGAAACGTATTTATTTTGATTTTCGCATTATTTCAGCAATACTGCACGATGCTTGTGCAATATTGATTGCTTGGATGCTTGCTTTTGCAATCCGCTTTAATTTTGCAATTCCAGCGGAGCATATTGCATCCATGTGGTTATCTATGGCATGGATATTGCCCATGCAATTATGCCTATTTATTTTTTTTGGTTTGTATAAAGGTATTTGGCGTTTTGCCAGCACGGTAGATTTAACGCGGATTTTGTTAGTTGTAATGTTTGGCGCAGTTTTAACTCCTGCACTATTGCTTATGTTTGGCTCACCATACGTTGTTCCTCGTATAGTATTACTTTTGTATCCTGTATTTTTATTATTAATAATGGGTGGTAGTCGTTTTGCATATCGATTATTGAAAGAGTATGCCAATTTTGGCGCACTTTTAAAGCAGGGTGATCCAGTAGTTATTTTGGGTGCTGGACAAGCGGCAATTTCACTTGTAAAAGAGCTTTCAAGAAGCAAGCAATGGCGAGTTGTCGCCATGTTAGATGACGATGCCAGCATACATAAACGTGAAATTTTGGGCGTAAAAGTATTTGGCAATTTAGCTAGTCTTAGTCAAATTTACCAAGCTTATCAAGTGCAACACGTTATTATTGCAATGCCTTCAGCAAGCCACCAAAAACGGCGTAAAGCCGTCGAATTAGCTAACAACCTTAATTTGGAAATACTGACAGTGCCCGCCATAGATGACTTGATGAGCGGCAAGGTGAATATTTCGCAAATTAGAAAAGTGGATGTGGAAGATTTATTAGGGCGTGATGTTGTTCAATTGGATGATACTGGCTTGCAGCATTTAATTGAACATAACACGGTATTAGTAAGCGGAGCGGGTGGCTCAATAGGTTCGGAACTTTGCAGGCAAATACTTAAATATAAACCGAGCCGTTTGGTGTGCTTTGATATTTCTGAATATGCACTTTATCAGTTAGAACAAGAATTGCAGCATAATTTAACTAAAGATTTAGCTAAAGATTTTGGTAAAGTCGAGCTCATTTTTGTGACGGGCGACGTAAAAAACGAGGCGCGCGTGAAGCACTTATTTTCAAAATATCAGCCAAAAGTAGTATTTCACGCAGCGGCTTACAAACACGTGCCGCTAATGGAGACACATAATGTGGCGGAGGCACTATCAAACAATGTGCTTGGTACTTATGTGCTGGCAAGCGCTTCAATGCAGGCAGGCGTTGAAAAATTTGTATTAATATCCACCGATAAAGCCGTTAACCCCACCAATGTGATGGGTGCTAGTAAACGTTTGGCCGAAATGGTGTGTCAAAGTTTAGAGGGCGGTACTAAATCCAAAACACATTTTGTGATAGTGCGTTTTGGTAACGTGCTTGGCAGTAGCGGGAGTGTGATTCCAAAATTTCGCGAACAAATCGCCAAAGGTGGTCCCGTGACGGTGACGCACCCAGAAATCACACGTTATTTTATGTCGATTCCAGAAGCCGCGCAGTTGGTAATACAGGCTGGTTTAATGGGGAATGGAGGCGAAATTTTTGTATTAGATATGGGTGAGCCAGTAAAAATTGCCGAGCTGGCTAAGGACATGATTCGTTTATCTGGCTTTCAGCACGACGAGATTAAAGTGGTTTATACTGGTTTAAGGCCTGGCGAGAAGCTATACGAAGAATTGTTGGCAGATGATGAACATACACAACCAACGCCACACCCTAAATTACGGATTGCCATTGCAAGAAAAGCGGATGCGATTTGGGTTAAAAAGCTATTAAAATGGGTGGAATCTAGCCAGCTTGCAAATGAAAGTGAAATTAAAAAACAACTGGCATTTTGGGTGGAAGAGTATGTAGAAAGCGCTCCCGTTATTGTATCTACAGAGGTCATAACGTTATCTAACACATTACATTAGAAGTTAAATCTATGCATAAAATTACAAAAGCAGTTTTCCCCGTTGCAGGCCTAGGCACTAGATTTCTACCTGCTACCAAAGCCAGTCCTAAAGAAATGTTGCCAATTGTTGATAGGCCTTTAATTCAATACGCAGCAGAAGAAGCAATAGCGGCGGGCGCTACCGAGCTGATATTTATTACAGGGCGCAATAAACGCTCTATAGAAGACCATTTTGATAACGCCAGCGAGCTAGAAGCCTCGCTAGAAGCCAGTGGCAAGACAGAAATGCTGGATATACTTAAAGCTATTTTGCCGTCGCATGTTTCTTGTATTTTTATTCGCCAACCCAGAGCGCTAGGCCTTGGTCATGCAGTGCTGTGTGCCAAACCAGTAGTAGGCGATGCGCCATTCTCTGTAATTTTGGCAGATGATTTGATTGATGCAAGCCCGCCTGCCATGCAGCAAATGGCAGATATATACGCGCGCAAACATTGTTCAGTGCTTGGTGTAGAGGATGTGTTGCCGTCAGAAACAGCCAGTTACGGCATTGTAGATGCGTTTAAAATTGAAGATAATTTATTACAATTAAAGAGCATTGTAGAGAAACCAAAACCAGCGGATGCACCTTCCACACTGGCTGTAGTAGGGCGTTACATCCTTACTCCAAAGATTTTTGATTGTTTAGAAAAAGTGAAACCAGGCAAAGGTGGCGAAATTCAGCTGACTGACGGCATAGCAGATTTAATGCAATATGAAGATATATTGGCATACCGCTTTGCAGGCAAACGGTACGATTGCGGTAGCAAACTTGGTTTTATGAAAGCAAATGTAGAATTTGCATTAAAACACCCTGAAATTGCACAAGATTTCGTGGCTTACTTAAATTCTCTTAAGCCTTAGCCATATAATTGACTATGGCGGCAGTTAATCCATTTCAATATTTAGAACAAGCTGAACTTATTTACAGTGAGCAGGCTGTCAATCAGGCTATTTCAGCCATAGCTGAGAAACTAAATCGAGACTACAGTAATCAAAAAGACTCGCCAATCGTACTGTGCGTGATGGGTGGGGCGGTGTTTTTTACTGGACAATTGTTACCACAATTGCAATTTCCCCTTGAGCTTGATTATGTGCAAGCATCTCGTTACCAAGGTGAAACCGAAGGTAAAGAGCTTAAATGGCTGGTAAAACCTAAAGATAACATTAAAAATAGAAATGTACTGATATTGGATGATATTTTGGACGAAGGCATCACGTTAATCGCCATATTGGAACAATGCAAGCTACTTGGTGCGAAAGATATAAAAACCGCAGTATTGGTAGAAAAACAACACAATTATAAAAAACCAATAGTTGCAGACTATGTGGGTTTAGGTGTTGCAGACCATTATGTATTCGGCTGCGGCATGGATGTTTATGGTTGGTGGCGTAATTTACCTGCAATATATGCGCTTAAAAGTACTTAAATTCATTGTAAAACATCGTAAATTAAGATTAAATTATCTGTAATCGTGTTAATAAGCGTCAATTAGCTGACATAAGTGCTGATGAATAATCGTCAGTTCGATAGTTTTAAATGTTAAATTTTTGTTAACATACTGATATAAAACAATAATAACTTTATAAAAAGGTGGCATTAAAAATGCATCTGTATTCTCATCTGGCTGATGTTAATCGTGAGAGGAATGCGGTGATGGAAAACAATACGAACAATCAAAATTGGGAACAAGTCTTTAAGGTCATTCAGAATTCATTTTCTGTTCAAAAGCATGTAGATTTTTTTAAGTGGCTTCAAGGCAGTGTGAACGAGGTGCTTCCACATGATGTCTTAGTCGCGGCTTGGGGTGATTTTACTTCGGGTGAGCTTAACTTTGATGTGTCTTCAAATATTGATGATATACGCACACAAAAACTCATCGACGCGCCTGGTGTTTTTGCCTATCTCATGACTAATTTGCATCAACGCTGGCTTGATAATGGCGAAAGATGGTTTCGTATTAATTTCTTTGATGCTGAAGGCATCAATACACAATCACCTACACCTTTTACACGCAAGCTTGTTGGCATGAATTCATTGCTTGTATATGGCGTTAAAGACACGCGTGGCAAAAACGATTGTATTTACGTGTTTTTTGATAGGGCGCGCGAGTTCCAAGTACAGCATTCTGTACTCGGCTTACTTATGCCACATGTTGACGCAGCATTACGTCGCGTTGAGTATATTCAAACACATGCTACAGAAGATGAATTCATTGAAGAATTTAATCTGGGAGGCTTAAGCGATCGTGAACATGAAATTTTACATTGGGTTAAAACGGGTAAAACTAATTTTGAAATTGGCATGATATTAATGATTAGCCCCAACACGGTTAAAAATCATCTTAAACGTATTTTTCAAAAACTAGATGTATCTTGTAGAGCACAGGCAGTAGCTAAGTATTCGCCTCAGCGATTAACATAGCGTTATGGTTATTGGGTCTAAATCAAAATCTGTATTACAACGCAGACAAAGTATCATTAATTTATTGCAGCCTTTGTTTGATGGTCTAGCAATTATTGGTGTAGCTGGGTTTTTTATACAATATAACATTGGCTTTCTGACGCAAGACTACATCATTTTTCTGTTGGTGTTGCTTGGCTTAGTTTCGGTGCTGTATGACCGTTACGCTATCTATCGAACTAGCTCAAATTTCAGTAGTAAAATTTTCAGCCTATTTAATGCTTGGTCGATTAGTTTTTTAGTTTTATTTTTGCTGGGATTTTTAACTAAGCAAAGTACGGTTTACTCGCGTGCTTTTATTGTAGAGCTTTATGTCGTTGGATTTCTATTGCAAGCAGCTATTCACTTAGCCACTAGATTTATTACAAAAAGTTTTAATAAACATGCACATACAAAAGATAATGTCATTATTGTGGGACAAGGGCAACTGGCAAATTATTTAGAGCATAAAATCACCTCTAACCCTTGGCTGCATCAGAATGTAATTGGCACTGTTTATATTGAAGAAGAACTAAAGCACACTCAAAAAATTCAAAAATCCGAGTTAAATGCATATGCAAACAGCCCCACTATTCAATTGGGTAAAGTTTCTGAACTACCTGACTTAATTGATACACATGGAATTACGACCATATATATTGTCACTCCTCTCGAATCATCTAAAGTATTGGGGGATCTGTATTTTGTGTTGCTAGACAAATATGTTTCCATCCACTGGATACCCGATATTTTCTCGCTTAGATTGATTAATCACAGCGTGAGAGAAATTGCTGGAATCCCAGTTATCACACTTTCAGAAACACCCCTAACTGGTGTGAGTAGGCTGACTAAATTTATAGAAGATAAACTACTGTCAATATTGATATTGCTGAGTATTAGTCCAATATTATTGGTTGTGGCAATCGCGATTAAACTCGATAGTCCTGGGCCAGTTTTCTTTAGACAACAAAGAGCAGGCTGGAATGGTAAGACATTTAGTATTTGGAAGTTTCGTAGCATGCGTGCAAATCAGCAAATAACGAATGAGAAAGAACTTAAACAAGCAGAAAAAAATGATCCTAGAGTGACGAAGGTGGGCGCATTCATTAGAAAAACCAGCTTAGATGAGTTGCCACAATTATTTAATGTGCTTACTGGCGATATGTCGCTTGTTGGGCCTAGGCCACATGCATTGCAACATGATGAGGTATATGCAAAGGGTATTAGCGACTATTACGCCCGACATAACATTAAGCCAGGCATTACTGGATTGGCGCAGGTAAGGGGCTTTAGAGGGGAGACTAAAGAGATGGATCAAATGACAAAACGCATAGAATCAGATATTGAATATATTAATAACTGGTCAGTTTGGCTTGATTTGTCGATTCTTGCTAGAACAGCCACAGCGTTTACTGGCAAAAGTGCTTATTAACCCCTATACCTTGCTATTAGTCCTCTTGGGCTATTGCGTAAACATGCAAAAACTATAAAATATAAGTATCAATAAATTTATATTTTATGACTTAGTGCAAAAGCCGAATTATTAATTTGAGCTTAGTTATGCGGCGTAAATTATAAAAAACGATTGGCGATTGTACCTGCGTATCGAATAGTCAATCTACATTGATATGTAAGCTTTTGTGGTATTAAATGATACGTTTAAAGAAAATAAGCTATAAATTACTTTAAATGTTTAATTTTTTTAAGAAAGGGGGCGACAAGCCCCTTTTTTTATATTATTGTTTTAGTAACGGAGGATCATATGAATATAAAATTAGTTTCTGTACTATTTACTGCTTGCTTTATGTTTTCTGGAGTAAGCTTTTCAGCTGAGTCAAATGAGGCTTACAAGCTTAATCAGGGTGATGTGTTACAAATTTCTGTCTGGGGTGAAGAGAGTCTTCAGAAAGAAGTGAGAGTGTTACCCGATGGAAGCATTACATTTCCATTAGCTGGACGGGTTGAGGTAGCGAATGCCACTACGCCAGAGATAGAAAAACGCATCACTGAAAAGTTAAAAACTTATCTGCCAGACCCCCAAGTAACAGTAGTGATATCTAATATTGAAGGTAACAGAGCTTACATAATAGGTAAAGTTTTGAGACCAGGTGCCGTATTACTCACGGGTCCAATGACAGTTTTGCAGGCGATAAGTCAAGCTGGTGGGTTGGATAGATTTGCTGACAAAGATTCTATTAAAGTATTGCGTGGCAATGCAGGTGCACAAACTGTTCTGCTAGTAAACTATGACAGACTTATTAAGGGACAGGACTTAAACTCAAATATACTATTAAATACGGGAGATACTATTCTAGTGCCTTAGTATAGTTGCGTTGAATTATTACCTAAAATTTAGTGGTTTGATTTTACTGGAAATTTGTTTATGTTTAAGAATGTCACAATTGTCATATAGCGCAATCAAAAGTCTTTTTGTCTTTAGTGTTATGGTCATTTCATTACCTGCTGAAGCACTGGTAGTGCTTCAGCAGGCCGCTATTCCAATGGGTGTAGAGCATGATACTAACCCCAGAATGTCATCCACTGACAAGCAATCCATTTGGCGTTATATAGCCACGCCCAGATATTCTATTGCTGCGGTGTCTGATCGGAATCGTTGGTATTCAGATGTCAGCTTGCGCTTAGAGCGCTCTTCCGATAAAAAAGTTAGTATAGATCGTGAAGATCCAAACGTGGTTGTTGGTTGGCAGAGAGATGGCGAGATAGATCGCTTCAGTTTAATTGGTAAATACAATAAGGCGAGCACTCGGCTTACAGAGTTTGACGAAACGGGACTTGTAGTTAATGATGCTAGCTCCATCACTAGATTGATAGCTGCAAATTGGTCAAGATCGTTCACTGAGAGATTAAATTTTTCATTAGGTGGACAGTATCTTACGACCGCATATAGCGGTGGAAATTTTACTAATTACTCTACAAAATCGTTAAATTCAACCTTAACTTATGATTTGAATGAGCGTGTAAGACCATTTATGCAAGTGGGGTTGACCGATTTTAACCCTGATGGTCAAGGGCGAAGAAATACAAAATCTCAAAATTACTTAGTTGGTGCCCATATAGACATTAGTCCTAGGCTTAATGTTAGCGCTAGTGCAGGTGTAAATCATTTGTCTTCAGCTGGTAATGGGCGGATAGCCAATGCGAATTTTAATTATCTTGGCGAAAGATATGGCCTTCGAGGCTCTATAGAACGGAGCGTTTCAGCGAGCAGTATCGGAAACTTTCAAGAATCTGACAGAATGTCACTAGGCTACAATTATGATCTTTCAGATAAAAGTAGCTTAAGTGCAGATTTTTCTTGGCGAAAAAATAACTCATTAAATGATAGTGAAAGCAAACAGCTAAGTGGTTTTTATTCTAGAGATTTAACGGAATTTTGGCAGATGAAATTGTTGCTACAAACAAGAAATCTTACGAGTACAAACCGTAGCGCAAACGGCAATGTGGCTGGCATTACGTTCACCTATAATTTACCTGAGTTTTAAGAATAAAGAGACTGTGTTTATATGGCTGTTGAATATGAATTAACATTGAATGATTACCTGTCTATACTGAAGCGCAGATGGGTGCAGATGCTTGTAGTTTTCTTGTTAATTTTACTTGCAGCAATTGCAACTGCGGTATTGTTACCACCTACTTACCAATCAACAGGTACTATTTTAGTAGAATCGCAACAGATTCCGCCAGATTTGGTTAAAGCCACTGTGACCAGCTTTGCAGATGAGCGTATTGCGGTTATTAAACAGCGTGTGATGACCCGAGATAATCTGTTTCGTATCATTCAAAAATACCGATTATATCCAGATGATGTAGATACGCAAACCACATCAATTTTAATTGACAATATGCGTGAAAGCATTTCTGTAGAATTGCTTAGTGCAGATGTTCAAGGTGTTAAAGGTGGCAAAGCTACTATCGCTTTTAAAGTAGGTTTTGAATATGAAAGACCTGAGATTGCACACAAAGTGGCAAATGAAATAGTCACTTTATTTTTAGATGAGAATATTAAAACTAGAACTGAACGTGCTACTGAAACAACAGAATTTTTAACTCAAGAGCTGGATAGGTTAAAAGTAGAGCTGGAAGCCGTGGAAAATAAGGTTGCTACTTTTAAAGAGCAGCACGCAAACTCATTGCCAGAACATTTAGATATGCACATGGGTATGTTGCAGCGGGCTGATTCAGACATTAAAGAGCTAGACCGTGAATATAAATCGACGCAAGAAGAGTTGCGATATTTGGATGTTGAGCTCACTTCAGCCAAATCGAGTGCAAAAGTTAGTAGTAGTGAAGTGATGGCTATATCTGAGCTAGACAAGGCAAAAGCCGAGCTAGAAAGATCGCTCGTTATTTATAAAGAAACTCACCCCACTATTCGCGCCATAAAGAGAAAAGTTGAAACATTAGAAAAGACTACCATAGCGCCATCTGAGGTAAAGGCAAGCAAGACAGACATTGCGACAGATTTAGTTGTTGCAAAAATTCAAGCCCAAATTGAAGCCGCTAAAGTAAGACTAAAATCACTTGCTGAGCAAAAAAGAGGATTGCAAGCAAAAACAAGTCAACTGCAGGCGCAAGTAACACAAAGCCCCCAAGTAGAGCGCGGACTATTTACGTTAATGAGGGACTATGAAAATGCCAAGTCCAAATATGAAGAAGTAAAATCTAAGCAAGTAAACGCAAAAATTGCTGAAAATCTCGAATCTGAGAATAAAGCAGAACGTTTTTCAATGCTAGAACCCCCTATATTCCCTGATAAGCCAATTAAACCCAACAGAAAAAAAATAATTGCATTAGGCATATTTCTTGGGCTTGCTGGCGCAATAGCTTTAGTTGCTCTGCTTGAGGCTTTAGACAAAAGAGTGAGAGGTGTAGAATCTTTAACCGCTTTGATTAATATGAGACCACTGGTGATTGTTCCTTATATAACAACGCAAGTTGAGCTGAAACGTAAAAAGTATTTAATAAAATATGTACTTGCAGCAATAATTACCCTAACATTATTATTGCTTGTGATCATTCACTTTGCTGTTATGCCACTTGATTTATTAATCGTTAAATTGATGGTAAGGTTTGCATAAAGGCTATTATGGAAAAAATCAAAGATGCGCTCGCTAAAGCTAAGTTAGAAAATGTAAACGAAAAAACTGAAGCTAAAGTTGTTGAGCAAACACCTCATAAAAGTTTTCCCAACACTGAAAATGAGTTGGGTGAAATTAGTTACCTAAATACCCCTGTTATCAAACTAAATCTAGCGCATCTAGAGAAACACAGAATTGTTTCACACGTAAAAAATGATATTAACAGTGGAGTTTTCGATTCTCTAAGAACACAAATTTTACAGAAAATGGAAGAAAATAATTGGAGGACATTAGCTGTTGTTTCTCCAACGCCTGAGTCTGGTAAAACATTAGTCTCGATTAACCTTGCCATTAGTATTGCTCACCAGCCACAAAAAACGGTAGTTTTGGTAGATTTGGATTTGCGAAGGCCAAAAATTGCTACTTACCTTGGCATGCATACTGAAAAATCAATGAACGATTATTTGGGCAATAAAGCACAGCTTCAAGAAGTCATGTTTAACCCAGGAATTCCTCGCCTTGTGGTTATTCCAACTATGCGTCCAGTCTCTAAATCTGCTGAAACATTGTCATCAAAGAAAGTTGCAAATTTGATTCAAGACTTAAGAAGTAGATATGATTCTAGAATAGTAATTTTCGACTCACCGCCTGTTCTTAACTCTGATGATGCAATGATCTTATTACCTCAAGTAGATTGTATTTTATTGGTTGTTGGAAATGGCATGTCCACACAATCGGAAATTGAAGAAACTCTGCATCACTTGCCAAAAAATAATTTGCTTGGCGTCGTATTAAATAGGGCTGAAGTCGAGTCTAAAGCTTATTATTATTAACGCTTAAGCTTATTGTTGATGATTCGTACTAATACTAATGTAAATGAAAGTAAGCGTTGCTTTCTAAAACTCAGTGCTTTATTTTCGATCATGTCATTCAATAATATCACTATCAAAAAAGCCAATACTTCCATCTTTATAGATGACGATATTGTGGTTGTAAATGGTTGGGTATTGCTTAGGTCTGATTTGAATTAAAAAAATTGCAATATAAATGTTAATTGATTTAAATCTAGCCTCACACGCCTTAAAAATTAAGTCATATGATATTTGTATTTGCGGCTCAGGCCCTGCGGGCATTACACTAGCCAGAACATTGGCCGCAAAGGGTAAAACGGTTGCCCTGTTAGAGGGCGGCTCGCTAACCTATACCGAAGAATCTCAAACATTATACCAAGGCAAAAGTACAGGCATTAACGATTGGGATGCAGTAAAAAATTGCCGGTTACGCTTCTTTGGAGGGACTTCTAATCATTGGTCTGGTCTATGCTCTTATTTTGACGATACCGATTTTGAAGCACGCACAGATGGATTTTCAGGTTGGCCGATTTCAAGAGCAGAAGCCTATAAGCACTTCGATGCAGCAAAACAGGTGCTTGATTTGCCTAAAGATGCCTTTTTAAACACGCCTAAATGGCAAGGTAGCAACTTTAAACCTTTTGTAAGCAGCATGAGTCCGCCTACAAGATTCAATGTTAAATACCAAGATGAGTTAAAAAAATCAGCCCAAATTGACTTGTTCGTTAACGCTAATTTAACTAATATTCAGTTACATAACAATTTGCAGGCAGTTAAATATTTAGAAGCGACTAATTACAAAAAAACAAAATTTTTATTTACCGCTAAGCATTTTGTGCTTGCAATGGGAACAATTGAAAACGCACGCATGCTTTTGGCTAGTAATAAGCAAATGAAGCACGGTGTAGGCAATCAGAATGACATGGTTGGTCGCTGTTATATGGAGCACTTTAATATTGGCTATGGTCGTTTTACAGCTGAAGATAATCCTGTTTGGAAAAATGGCAAAATCACTTTAAACCCTTCAGCTGCCTTAATCAAAAGAGCTAAAATCGGCAATGCTGTCATCTCGTTTGATCCAAGTTTCAAAGTAGTCAGTTATGGCAGAACGCGCGCATTG
>JANMOP010000017.1:0-5938 GCA_031369365.1 Methylotenera sp. | reverse complement strand
GATAAAATTTATGTAAACAATGGTTTAAATGCAAACCCAAAACTAAAAGCCATTCACGATAGACCAGAAACAAAAGCAGGTTTTAAAGTAATGCTTACTAACTGGGTTGTGCAAGAAACTGGCGGGCCAAAAATCTACACACCAGACGCATTTGGTCGCGGCAAGTCAATGAAAGATAGCCATCCACACTTGAACATTTCAAATCGTGAATTCAACATGATCTTAACAGAATGTGTACACACATTTAATGCCTTTAATGTTCCAGCACACGAAATCAGCCAGTTAATGGGCAGCCTTGAAAGTTACAGAAACGTGATTGTTACTGCTGAAAAACCAGTAACAGAGCCAGTAAGAAAATAGTATTTACAAGTATTGTTTATTAAAAAAGCCAGCCTTTACGGCTGGCTTTTTTATGCTTGGTTAATATGCAACAAATAGCCCAATTTATATTTCGATTGGTCGCGCTTCACAATTCGACATAGTTTCAACCAAGCGGTGTAATGAATCTTTAAGCTGATTAAATTCGGCAGCGCTTAAGCCTGTTTTGCAAGCTACCCCAAGTTGCACTTGTGCAATTTCGTGTTGCAATTGATTGCCAGCGGCGGTTAGCTTAATCTCGACAATGCGTTCATCTTTTAGATTGCGAGTGCGCGACACAAAGCCAGCAACTTCTAAACGTTTGAGCATTGGCGTTAACGTGGCAGAATCTAATTCTAAGCGTTGTGCAATTTTCCCAACACTAATCACATCATTTTCCCACAGCACCAGCATGACTAAATATTGCGTATAGGTAATGCCTAGAGGCTCGAGTGAGACCCGATAAGCGCGCGTAAGTGAATGAGTGGCAGCATATAGCGCAAAGCAAAGCTGCTGTTCTAATTTAAGGTTGTCATAACTAGACATAACAAAAGTAATCACACTAATTTTAATAAAACAAATCTATCTGATTTTTATTAAATATGCAAATAATTTGTAAGCCTAATCTTTAGTGATAAAACTAATTTAGAAATAACTAATTAAAAGTTGAGTTGAAGTTTAATCTTGATATTTGACCATGCTCTAACTCCAATAGCACTATAGAATTTGAGTAGATTAAATAATGCTGACTAAGAAAAAATTAAATTTTAAAGCCTATCATTCTTGCTTATTGCCACAAAGGTGTTGTGCTGATAGTGTTGCAATATTAGAGGGGTGCATTTAATGAGTAAAGTTTACAAAATTTGGCACTGTAGCAATATTAGATAGGGAAAGTACATGGAAAATTTGTCTTGGTTACAGCAGTTTCCGCCACTAATGCACTTAGAAGCAGGCGCGCTAGAAACTTTAGCCAAATCGGCACGCATTGTAGAAGCACCGATTGGTACTATAGGTTATCGTGAAGGGGGTGCTTGCGGGGCTTATGTGATGCGCCTTGCAGGGCAATCGCGCGTATATAAAATGTCGTCAAGTGGTCGTGAAATTTTGCTTTATCGGGTAGGGGCGGGTGAAACCTGTGTGATTACGACAACTTGTTTGTTGGGTAATAGTAATTATCCTGCCTCCACCATTGTAGAAGAACCGATTCGTGATGTGATTATTCCATCATCAGCATTTAACCAGCTGATGATAGACTCAAAAGTATTTCGTACATTTGTAATGACCAATTATGGTGTGCTGATTAGCGACCTTATTGTGTTGCTAGATGAAGTGGCGTTTCACAGTATAGACGCCCGCTTGGCCAAGCTGCTATTAGATTCTGGTCACGTGACGATTGGCCGCACACATCAACTTATTGCAGATGAGCTTGGCACTGCGCGTGAAGTGGTAAGCCGCCAATTAAAACGCTTTGAGCAAAAGGGCTGGGTGATGCTGGGACGGGGCCATGTGGAGCTGACTAATCGAATTGCTTTGGAAAAATTAGCCAGTAGTTAAAAATTAGGCAATCACTAAAATTGGTGAAAAATATTTCGCTAAATTGCTAAGCTAAGCTTTTTAGTTTGTTAGCTTAATTGATTGGCAAAGTCATGATTAACATCACGATGGCCAGCTTCATCGTCTCGAACGGCAATAATCACTTCACGTAGGCGCGCATCTGGTGCTAGTTTCCAGTAATCAATGGCAATTTTTGGCGCGGCAACATTTTCATATTTACCACTTTCTACACCCGCTAGATATTCGGTGTAACTGATGATTGCTTCTTCCTCAAAATAGCCCACGACGCGATGTGCGGTTTTTGGTGAGATTAAATACAATACAAAAAAACAGTTATAAAAAATGCCTTGTGTCAAAATAATTAAAAAGCGCTCAAACCTACTGGGCTGGGCAATGTGTACAAACGTCATCAAATGCATGCGTTCGTTTTCAGCTTCTTCTAACAGCGTTTTAATCCAACCATTATCTGGCTGCATACTGCGTAAAGATTTTAAATGCTGAAGCGCCCCAGCCACCATGCCTGGCACGGCTGCAACTGTTTCTAACACCACAGCGCGATGACCATAGCGACCACTAAAAAACGTATCGGCAATAAAGCGTAAAAATTTGGTAAAGCCAAATGCAATATGGTCGCTTAACCCAACTGGAATTTTGTGCGAGTGTAAATTGATAGGTTGTACCATTTAAATTGATTTAATTACCATTAATATAGCGGCCAACACAGCCAAAACAGCAAAGCTACGCTGGCTAATTTTGCTAGGTATTTTATGGCTAAAAAGCCTAAAAACAAACATACCTGACATCGTACTGACAACGAATGGCACAGCAATGTTCCAGCTAATATCGCCTTGTAACAAATAAGTAGTGACGCTGCCTGCTGACACTAGCGCTATTACTGCCAACGAAGTGGCGATGATGGTTTGTGTATCAAAGTTACTCACTTTGCGCAAGCTTGGCACGATGATAAAGCCGCCACCCACTCCCAGCAAGCCAGCCAGTAAGCCTGCTGCACTGCCTGTTATAACCAGCCTTTTGGTACAATGCGCGGTCCAAAATAATTTAGATGTGGCAGGGTTTAATAAACAAGCAGGGGGAGGATTATTTTCATTGTCATACACTTTTTTATAATCTCGTTTCCACATGCGAGTGGCCACATAAACCAAAATAGCAGCAAAAACTAAACTAAGATATTGTGTAGGTGCACGCTTGGCAAGCCATACGCCAAGCGGCGCAAACGCAATACCAAATGCTGCCATCAATAACGCTGTTTTATAACGCAAAATACCTTTGTTTAAACCTTGTATTGCGCCAACACTTGCGGCAGACATCACCGCTAGCAATGCAATAGGCACGACTTGAGTTAAGTTTAGGTGAAGTCCAAACATCAAAAGTGGTATGGCAAAAATACTGCCACCAGCCCCCGAGAGCGCAAGTATAAAGCCCACAAACAGCCCCAGGCCGATGCTAATCAGTTGAATTTCATCCATAATTTCAGTAACCTATTTTTTTAGCATCATTGACCTAGTATTAACGGTGGCATTTTTTGCATAGCTACGCTATTTAGAGCTTAACTTTCTACCCCTTTGGGCGGTGCTTAATGCGCGCTAATTTGCGGCTGCAACTTTAAGTGTTACAAATTTGCTGACTTAACACCCGCATGACTGCGAGTGCTGATTGGCTTGAAATGCGATAAAAAATACTTTTGCCCTCGCGGCGTGTGGCAACTAATTCAGCCTCGCGCAATACTGTAAGTTGTTGCGAAAGGGTGGGCTGCCTGATATCTAAAATACTTTCTAGCTCGCCCACAGATTTTTCACCTTGCGAAAGCTGGCAAAGCAACATTAAGCGATCAGCATTAGCCATAGTTCTCATTAGGTTACAGGCGCTATTTGCCGAGGCACGCAATGCATCAAAGTTTAAGTCTACAGTTCCTGACATAAATTGCCTCAATATAGTTAATGAGTATATATTATATTTAAACATATATTATAATCAAGTATAGTTTAAAATCACGTGAAAGAGTGACCAAAATGTTTAAGCAAATGTTTGATGCAGAATCCTCAACGCTGACTTATTTAATAGTGGATGATGTTACGCGCGAGGCGCTACTGATTGACCCAGTGGCTAGCCATGTGGATGAATATATTGCCTTAATAAAAGCACTTAATTGCTTACTAAAATACTCCTTAGAAACACACGTGCATGCTGATCACATTACCGCTAGCGGCAAGTTAAGAGAAAAATTGAATTTACAAACGGCAGTGGGTGAGTTGTGTGGCGCAGCTACGGCAGATATTCAATTAAAAGAAGGTGATGTGTTAATAGTGGGTCATCAAACAATAAATGTGATTGCGACACCAGGCCACACGGCTGGTAGCCTATCTTTTTTATGGCATGATAAGCTATTTACGGGTGATGCTTTGTTGATTAACGGTTGTGGGCGCACCGATTTTCAAGGCGGCGATGCAGGTGTATTGTTTGATAGCATCAACAATAAAATTTTTACATTGCCAGATGAAACGTTGATTTACCCAGCGCACGATTACCATGATAAGCGCGTGAGTTGTGTGGGGCAAGAAAAGGCGATTAACCCGCGTTTGGCTGATAAAACGCGCGATGAGTTCATCTTTATGATGGGAAGTTTAAACCTGCCCAAACCCACATTGATTGATATTGCAGTACCTGCAAATCGTATGTGTGGTGTAGTGGAAGAAAATGTACAGGTGCATGAAGTTGTGCAAGGTTAAATAATAAAGTTAAATAATAAAAAGCGCGCTTAAGTAGGGATAATTAAGCGCGCTAATTTAGAAGTGTTTACTAAATGAATGGTGATGAGCTAATTTTATTAAAACCGAGCACCCATTCTGCAGTAGCTTTTGGCAGGATTTTCGGCCGTCAATAGGTCTAACTTACTTAACTTTTTTGCTGCGGGTACCTCAGCTAAAATGGCGCAATTTACGCACACACCTTTTGCAACATCGTAGCCTTTAATCGCTTCTAAGCCTTTCACATCGGTCATAATGGTGCCATCTAGCACCGCTTCGCCCATTTTCGCACCCGTAATATCCGCCCCAGTTAAATCGGCCTTGCTAAAATCGGCGCGAAATAAATCGGTATTACGCAAATTAGCGCCGCGCAAATTGGCAAATCTAAAGTTGCTACGGTTAATGTCAGCACCTTCAAAATTAGTATTGGCAAAGTTGCCTCCAATCGCGTCAAAGCGCATCGCGCCCATCGGTTGGTTGCCAATATCTAACCCAAAACGACCTTTTTTAATGGTGGCGCCACTCATATTCACATCCCCTAGCGTGCCTATCATGCGCGCATTGGTGAGGTTAGCGCCCTCAAAATTGGTTTTACTAAATATCGGCTGAAAGATTGTTGCATTGGTTAAATCTGCCTTGCTGAAGTTCGCATTTTCTATACGTGCTAAGTTTAAGTAACTATTTTTCATATTAGTGCCACTTAAATTCGCACCCATTAATTCGGCACCAAAAAATCCCACATTTTCCATATTGCAGTGGCGTAAATCTAAACCATTAAAAATTAAATAGCCTGCATCTTTGTTACTTAAATCGCAAGTTTTGCTATTAATTTGTTTTAAGGCATCGGCTTGGCTTATTTTTTCGCGCTCTACTTCTTTATTAGCGGCATAAAATTTCTCCGCTTTTGCAACCATGTTATCTTGGTCAAGCAAAAATGAATCACGCGCGCCGTCGTTGCTAAAACAATAGGTTTTGCCCTTGTAAACCTCATTAATTTCACATTTGGTTTGATGGAAAACGCCCTTAGACAAACCATTTGTACAGTTTTGTCCGAATTCTCCATTTACCTCAGCCGCAAATGCCATGCTACTGAACAGCAAGAGAGCGCTTGTCAACAATGCTTTTAAAATGTTCATCATAATAAACTCCAATTTTTAGCCGAATTGCTTTAGTAAATGTTGCAATTATAGGCGCTTATAAACAAGCTACTACTACTTAAGTCTCACAGTGGAAAACTAAACGTTACACTGCGTAAAAGTAAT
>JANMOP010000011.1:0-9974 GCA_031369365.1 Methylotenera sp. | reverse complement strand
AGCCTTAATTCAATACACGCGCACGCAGTTTAGCACTGGCCTATCACCCAGAGCAGGCTTGGGTTTGCGCCAATGCGCCCAAGCTTGGGCAATGTGTGAAGGCCGCGATTTTGTCATTCCAGAAGATATTCAAGCCGTGTTGCCAAGCGTAGTCACGC
This sequence comes from Methylotenera sp., assembly GCA_031369365.1. GTDB lineage: Bacteria > Pseudomonadota > Gammaproteobacteria > Burkholderiales > Methylophilaceae > Methylotenera_A. The sequence goes on along the minus strand of JANMOP010000011.1, from coordinate 9,816 downwards.
ACCGTTTAAGCAATGAAAATAACAATGTCGCCGCGCAAATACTTGAACATGTAGCCATTAGCTAAAGACATGGCAACTAAGCGCATGCTTGCAAAGCTGTTACCGTTTAATTTTTGGAAACGCACTTATTGGCAACAGTTTTTTCGCGTCGCCAGTACTACTAACGCCATCGCCGTCTTAAATCCACGTCGCATTTACATTTTCCCCACGCGCTGGGGGTTTTTGTACGCCGTTATGCTGCTGGCTTTATTAGTGGGTTCAATTAACTATGCGCTAAGTTTGGGCTATTACGTCACGTTTTTACTGGCCTCTCTCGGCAACATCGCGATGCTGCACACCTGGCGTAATTTGGTACATTTGCAAGTTGAGGTTTTGCACGCCAAGCCAGTTTTTGCAGGAGATTTTGCACAAGTAGTTTTAAAAGTGAGCGATAGAAAAAATCGCCATCGCTACAGTATAGCAGCGCGTTTTGCAGATAATTCTGTCACGTCCAATGATATTAACAATAATGGTTCGCAGACCTTTGAGTTAGCGCTATCCACGCAAAATCGCGGTTGGCAGAGCGTGCCGCGCATCACGCTGTATACCCAGTTCCCGTTAAGTTTATTTCAAGCTTGGGCTTATGTAGATAACCCATTTCAAGTGTTAGTCTATGCAAAACCTAGTAAAAACAATGTGCTACGGCCAGAATCTATCGACGCAGGTGCAAAAGGTACTAGTCTTTTTAATAAAGGTGACGATGATTTTTATGGGCATAAAGCCTACCAAGTGGGTGATTCGCCAAGCCGAGTAGATTGGAAAGCCTCTAGCCGAGGTTTGGGCATGCTCACCAAACAATACAGCGGTACTGGGCAAAGTACGCTATGGTTAGACTGGGCAGCTACCGAGGGTACTATTGAGGCGCGCATTTCACTGCTCACAAAATGGGTAATAGAGGCACACCAAGCGCAACACGCCTACGGCCTAAAGTTGCCCGCAACCAGCATTGCACCTCACAATAGCGAGACGCATTATCATCAATGTCTGCGCGAACTGGCTTTGCTATGATGACGCAAATTTTATCCGTACAACATCTTAAATGGTTGCTACTTACGCTAACTGTGGTATTGGCCACGCATTCGCCCAACCTGCCTATATGGGTAATTGTGGCCAGCGCTGGCTTTGGTGTATGGCGGTATTTACTTGATAAAAAACAATGGGCTATGCCAAAAATTGGGCTATTGCTACCCATTAATATACTAATGTGCTTAGGCATTGTGTTGACATTTAAAGGTTCTTTTGGACGCGATGCCAGCCTAGCTTTGCTGGTAGTCATGGCCTCGCTAAAATTGCTAGAAACCAAAACTCTTCGCGATTATATGCTGGTGATTATTTTGGCTTACTTTTTGGTGGGCAATTTATTTTTATTTAATCAAACCATTGCCACCTTTGCCCTAAGCGTGCCGCCCTTGTTGCTACTCACCGCCACGCTCATTAATATGAGTCTTAAAAATCAACAAAGCCTAAAGTTTTTAATGACGTTATCTGGCAAATTATTGCTGCAAGCCGTGCCAGTGATGTTGATACTATTTGTACTGTTTCCGCGCATTCCAGGCCCGCTGTGGGGCATTCCACAAGACGCCTACAGCGGCATGACTGGCCTAGGCGATTCTCTGCAATTTGGCAATATTAGCCAGCTCACCAAAAACAGTAGCATTGCGTTTCGCGTGCAATTTAAGGGCAACATACCCTCCAAAAACCAGTTGTATTGGCGCGGACCTGTGCTGTGGCATCAGGATGGTAATCAATGGTTGATGCCAAGTCGAAACATTGGTTTACGTGCTGAAAGCCTTTCTATACCAGTTACCAAAGAGCGCGCGGCGATTGATTACACCATTACGCTAGAGCCGCATAATCGCTTATGGCTACTCATGTTAGACATACCAACGCAGATTCCCAATACTGCACAACTGACGCATGATTATTCCGCTATGGCCGCTAGCCCTGTACGCACGCGCATACGTTATAACGCAACTTCTTTCAGTAGTTATATATTAGGTGCAGAGCTGAATGATCGCGAAAAAACTATGAGCTTGCAGATTCACGATAATGAAAACCCACGCACGATAGCACTTGCCCAATCATGGCAAAACATGCAACCTGTGGACAAGGTAAATAGCGCCTTACAGAGGTATCGCGCACAACCTTTTGTCTATACGCTGAATCCGCCCATTTTAGGCAAAGACCCAGTGGATGAATTTTTATTCAATACAAAGCGTGGCTTTTGCGAGCATTACGCCACTAGCTTTGTTTATTTGATGCGGGCAGCAGGCGTGCCAGCGCGCATCGTCACGGGCTACCAAGGTGGCGAGTTAAACCCTAACGGCAATTACTTAATCGTGCGTCAATCTGACGCACACGCTTGGGCAGAAGTGTGGCTAGAAACCCGTGGCTGGGTGCGCGTTGACCCTACCGCCGCTGTGTCGCCAGAACGGATCGAGCAAGGCATTGCTGAAGCAATAAGTGAGACCGACCTGTTGCCAATGATGGCGCGCGGCGATTACCCATTATTACGCAAAGCTTTTTTAAATTGGGATAGCGTGAATAATGGCTGGAATCAATGGGTGCTAGGTTATGATGACAAAAAACAACTGGAATTTTTAAATAAACTCAGTGGCAAAAATTTAAGCTTGATGGACTTAGTACTAGGGATGACTGTCGCCACCGTTACAGTGATAGCGATTACATTTTTAATACTAAATAAAACCAGCCGACGAAAATTAAGCCCCGCACAACAACTTTACGCACTGTATCTTAACAAGCTAAAACACGCTAATTTACAGCCTCATTGTCATGAAGGTGCGCTAGACTTTGGCCAACGTGCCGCGCAAACCTTACCCAATTTTGCAGAAGATATTATGCAGATTGCACAAAATTACAATGTATTACAATACAGCAATGCGCCAAATCCAATACTATTGCAGGCGCTGGCGCAGCAGGTAAAAGCTTTTAGCGTCGCAACAAGATAATCACCAATACGCCCAAAACTTCAACTATATATCCCCTCTCCCTTGGGGGGATAAGGCTAGGGAGAGGGTGAAAGGTAACTTAGAATAAGATATTGTTATTAAAACCAGCATAAAATAACACAATGACTACCGAAACCGATACTGAATACATGCAAATTGCACTCAACCTAGCTCACCAAGCTGCGCTAAACGGCGAAGTGCCCGTAGGCGCAATTATTGTCAAAGACGGCGTTATTATTGGCTGCGGTAGCAATGCGCCCATAGGGCTGCACGACCCCACAGCTCACGCAGAAATTATCGCCATGCGCGAGGCCGCGCAACATTTAGGTAACTACCGATTAGTCGATTGCACGCTGTACGTTACACTAGAGCCGTGTGCTATGTGTAGCGGAGCGATGCAACATGCGCGTATCGAAAAATTAGTTTATGGCGCGAGCGACCCTAAAACAGGTGCTTGTGGCAGCGTGATTAACTTAATGGCAGAGCCAAAGTTAAATCATCATACCGAAGTAGTTGGCGGTGTTTTAGCGGAGGAATGTGGTGCGGTGTTGACGGTGTTTTTTAAGCAACGTAGAAACAATACAAAGCTTTAAAGTTGGCTCATTCCCCCTAACAGGGGAAGGTTGGGATGGGGGTGCAAGCGTTGAATACCTTGAGCGCCTTTTGGTAAGCTTTCACCCCCACCCCCCGATTAAAACACTCGAGGGCAGGTTCTAGCCCTCCCCCTTAAGGGTGAGGGGACTTTAAGCTAATAAAAAACCCGAACCTACAAACAAAAAACCCGCCGAGGCGGGTTTTTAATATCACATAAAGCTTATTCCCTACTACCCATTAGCGACATCAGTAAGCTTAACAAATGCGTAAACATATTGTGCAAACTAATATAAATACTCATAGTTGCCATGACGTAATTGGTCTGACCACCACGCACTATCTGATTAATTTCATACAGAATGAAACCCGCCATCAGCATCACAATTACCGCAGAAATAGTCAGCGATAAAGCGGGAATTTTGAAGAAAAAGTTCGCCAAAATTGCCACAATAACTAACACCATGCCGATGGTTAAAAACTTACCCATATAGCTAAAATCACGTTTTGTGCTAGAAGCGATTGCAGATAGCGTTAGAAACGAAATTGCCGTACCACCTGCGGCCAAGCCAATCAATTGCGCGCCATTACTTAAATTTAATGCCGCCTGCAAAATTGGACCTAATAACATGCCCATTAAAAAAGTAAACCCAAATAACAACCAAACACCCGCCGCATTATTGGCGTTTTTAGCCACTAACCAAGACATGCCATAAACGGTAGCCATAATGCCGATAAACAACATAATCGGGCTAGCAGACATCATCCACGCAAAATTCATATTTACCCCGACCATCGCACCAATCACAGTAGGTATCATGGTGAGGCCAAGCATGGCGTAAGTATTGCGTAGCACTTTATTCTGCGTAGCTAGCGTGCCTTCACGACCTAATACTTGAATATCATCTAACATTTTAGTTCCTTTTAAAACCTTGCCAAATGGCAACACTACTAAGATAGCGATTATTTACTAAAGTTTCAAGTGTTAAGTATAAGAATTTTATTATCGGCGTTTAACAAATTTGAGCTATTTGTTCGTCGCAATCTGTTTATCGTAATGAGCTTCTAATTTTGCCGTGCAGTCATCTAAGCGAAAATTTTCTGCAATGAATTTTGGTCCAGCTTCGCTCATTTTTTGCGCCAAATGGTCATCTTGTAATAAACGAAGAATATGCTTACTTAATGCAGCTACATCACCCTCGTCGAAAGAAAATCCTGTCACGCCATCGGCAATGCCTTCATCTCGGCCACCACGCGCCGAGGTCACCACTGGCAAGCCGCATGCTTGCGCTTCAAGCAATACAATAGGCAGGCCTTCTGCATCGCCATTGATGGCGGTAATGCTGGGCAAACAAAAAATACGCGCTTCGTGCAATTGCGCTCTTACCCTATCACTAGGCATTTCACCTAAAAAATTGACCTGCACTTTTAACTCGTTAGCCAGCTGTTGCAATTCGTCACGCTGCGACCCATCGCCAACGATTGACAGCTCTGCTTGCGGCACTAGTTGCTGAACCTGCGCCATTGCTCGAATTAACACGTGAGCCGCTTTCTTCTCAACCAATCGCCCCACAAACAGTACCCGCATTGGCCGCTCACAAATGGGGGTTTTACCGAGCGAAAATGTTTGATGATCGACACCAATATGTAACACCGAAATTTTGTGCGCTGGAATGCCATATGCTCGTATTGCTTGCTGACGTATCGCTTGAGATACTGCAATAAAAGATACGTTTTTTTTGTGCGCTAGCGCTTTAAGCTGGCTAGGGTAATTTCGCCAATAGTCCCCATGATGCCCAGAAATCCACCATTCTGGATGCGTGTTGATGTCAAAACCGTGTAGCGTTACCAGCATAGGCACGCCAAGATGCCTAATCCACGGCCATGCTAACACGGCATCTGTGCCAAAATGCACATGCACTAAAGCAGGCTTATACGCTACTATATCAAGATATTCTTGTGATTTTGGCCAACCAAAGCTACGAAATAAACGCCATTTAAGCTTTTGCCAAAACGTATCGTAATGATCTGTAATGATTGAGGAGTTTATTCCCTCTATCGTTAGGCCTGATGATAATCGCTGGTTACCCACTAGCATCGCATCCCAGCTCACAAGGCTACTAACTTGCTGTTTTATAAAGGTCTCAGAAGCGGCCAATAAGGAACTACGGAATACCAAAATGCGTTTCATCAGTCAATTCTCCCAAATGACCATCCACGTAATTTATTTATCATCACTTAACCATAGGTATAAGTTACAAAGTGATAATGCTTAATTTTATATAAGATGTCTGTGCGCTTTCGCACATAAGGCTTGGGTACCAATAAAATGCTTTGTAACAGAAGCTATAAAGCGTTAGTTTTGATATGTTTCACTTGTAATTGTAGCGATTGCAAGCCTTTGTATTCGTTGGCTTCTAATGCATAAATTGCGGTAATATTTTCAGTTAATATTTCAGTACAATTAAAAAAGATAGCATCAAAACGTTTATGTTTTTTTTCTAAAAGCAACTTCAAATGTTTTTCACCCACAATGCGTTGGTTGATTACTCTAAAATCGTCACTAAAAACAGGTTGCGGAAAGCCTTGACCCCATACGCCAGCGGCCAGTATCTGTGCGGTCTGCAGGCTCATGTCTTTTGCATCCAAGCTGCCGTCTGTTTCAATAAGCGCCTGTAAATCAGCTTCGCTCAACAGTTCGCGCGCGACAGCTTCAAACGCATTTTGAAATGCTACGAAATCTGCGTCTCGTATGCTCAAGCCCGCCGCCATGGCGTGGCCGCCAAATTTGATGATGAGATTTGGATGCCGTTTAGTGACCAAATCCAATGCATCGCGCAGGTGCAAGCCAGCAATGGAGCGGCCAGAACCTTTTACAATGCCCTCGCCCGCATCGGCAAAAACGATGGTCGGCCTGTGGTATTTTTCTTTTAAGCGCGAGGCCAAAATGCCGATGACGCCTTGGTGATAATCGGCGTTATAGATACTTAAGCTAAAGTTATTTGTAACATCAATATTTTCTAATGAAATCAATGCGCTATCTTGCATGTTGGCTTCAATATTGCGCCGCTCCATGTTGAGTTCGTGCAGAGTTTGCGCTTTTTGCAACGCGTCAGTTTCGGTTTCCGCAAGCAAACAGGCAATGCCGAGACTCATATCATCTAGCCTGCCAGCCGCATTAAGCCTTGGTCCCACGTAAAAACCTAAATCTTGTGCGGTGACTTTTTCGGGTGATTTTGCAGTAATTTTCAGCAAAGCTGTAATACCTGCACAGCAAGCACCCGCGCGGATGCGGCGCAACCCTTGCTCGACTAAGATTCTGTTGTTAGCATCTAGTTTCACTAAATCTGCCACGGTGCCTAGGGCAACTAAATCCAATAACTCAGTTAAATTTGGTTCTGCACTTGCACTGAACGCACCACGATTTCGTAGCTCGGCACGCAACGCCAGCAGCACGTAAAACATCACACCTACACCTGCCAGGTTTTTACTTTTAAATGTACAGCCGCGTTGATTCGGATTCACGATACAAGCCGCCGCTGGCGCGGTGTCGCCAGGTAAATGATGATCTGTAATTAGCACCTGCAAACCCAATAGATTGGCGGCTGCTACACCATCGACACTGGCAATGCCGTTATCGACGGTAATTAAAATATCGGGCTTTAATGTGGTAGCAAGCGCGACAATTTCGGGCGTTAAGCCGTAACCATATTCAAACCGATTAGGCACCAAAAAATCCACATTCGCCCCCATACTTTTTAAGCCTTTTACCGCCACCGCCGTTGCGGTTGCGCCGTCGGCATCGTAATCGCCGATGACTAAGATTTTTTTGTTTGCGGCAATCGCATCGGCCAGTAATTTAGCCATTTCACTGGCGTTGGTAAGTTGCTCTGGCGAGATGATTTGAGCGAGTGAGGTTGCAATCTCAACTGCATTCACCAAGCCACGCGCCGCATATAATCTGGCTAATAGCGGGCTGATGCCTTGTGAAACAAGGTTATCGACTACTTTTTTATCGAATTTACGTTGCTTAATTTGCATGGTAAAAATACTTCTATCTCATTAAATTGTATGGTTTTGTAGCGCAAGCGCCCTCGCCTGTAACCAGTAAGAAGTTACGCACCATGCAGGCGAGGGCGCCTGCGCTACAAATTCTGTGCTATAAAATCTGACCGCCGCCGTAGCACCAAATGCTATTAATCACGGGTAAGCGTTTGGCTTCGCGCGCAATGTTCACGGGGTGTTCAAACAGTAACATTTGTAATTCATTGGTAAAACTTGCCCACTTAATTGCGCCCTCGCCTGTTGGCAAGTAGGCGCTGATGTCTTTATTAATGGCGGCTTGCGGGGCGGTGGTGCTGATTTGTGGATTAGTTGGCAGGCTTAAAAACCATATATTTTGGTGCCAAGTAAACGCTAAGCCATCACTAGCAAAGTGCTGATTTAATGCGGCTGTTAGGGCATCCACTTCATTCGCATCTAAACTTAAAGGTACGGGTACGGCCAAGCTAAATGTGTCACGCTGCAACACCAAATGCACTGGCATGGCATATAGCCAGTAGGCAAGCTTATCTTGATTGCTGGCTTGCTTTCCAGCCTTTTTTTGTATTAAAGTCCAAGCCATTGCAGCGTTTGCTTGTTTGGGCTGAAATAGTTTTTTAAGCAATGCGAGCATAGCGCTATTTTAGCATTTAAGCCATCAATAATCGCCCAATAAAAAAGCCGCACCAAACTTAATTGGGCGGCTTTTTAGTTTTTAACTACTTAGTAATGACTACAAAATATTCACTTATTATTACCAATAATTACGGTTACGATGTTTGTCATGATGCTTGTCATAATGTTTGCCATGATGTTTATTTTTATACTTACCATGCCCATTACCACGGCCTCTGTCGTCGTCGTCGTCATCGTCATTCCAACGTTGCTCGCTATAACTTACATGGGTAACATAGCCGTTTGGCCTTACCGCCACATGCACAGGTATATATCGACCTGGATCACGCTCAGTCACAGTTGAATATTGGCGACCGTTATAATTGTAATTAACCAAGTAACCCGCAGGCACTTGATGCCAATTATCTACCGTTACGCAACTTTCTACTGGGCGCGTCGCTACACGCTCATGGCCATAATCACGACGATTATTATCGACACGGTCGCCCACAATAGCGCCTACACCAGCGCCCACAGCGGCTGCGGCTACACGTCCGTTACCACGACCAATAGTACTGCCTAGTAAACCACCCGCTACACCACCAATTACCGCGCCACCTAATGAACGTTGTGGTGCTTCGTAATAACTTTCGCGTACATATTCAGTACGACATTCTTGGCGAGGCTGATTAACACGCTCAAATTGTGGTGTTACCGAAATAACACGTGCGCGATCTTCATAGTTATCATCATTTGCCAATACTGGCAACGATACAGTCGCAGCAATTAAACCAAATAATATTGTTTGACGCATTTTAAATCTCCTCAATTATATCTGTCACTTTTACCATTGAATAAGTATCGTGCAGATGAGCAACTAACGGTGCAACTTTTAGTTTGCCGACAGAAATTTTAAGATTAATGATTTTACTTAGTTACATTGTTGCATTTAGTTGCTGCAATTAATTGTAAGTTTTTACAAACCATTACGACTAATTAAGCTCTATACATTTGGTTTTAGGTTTTATTTTTTTACTATGGGGCGCTTAATTTTGCACAGTGTGACCTAAGTTACTGTAGCTTGTTTTTAAGCGCCTATACTTGCAACATCTGCTGAAAAAATTCAGTTAAGAATTGGAGTTTATGATGAATAATTTAAAGGCATTAATTACAGGCGCAGCCTTGTTATTTACAAGCATGGCAATTACGGCTGAAGTAATAAAAACCGAGCGTGAAAAAATCAGCCAAGCCGATGCGCTTAAACAAATTAATAACAAAACTTGCGATTTAAGTAACAAGGACGCGGGCTATTTAATTTTTAATGGTTTAGATTTACGTCACTGCAATATGGAAAATGTGGGATTTTTTGGTGCCGAATTAATGGGTGCAAATTTAAGTGGCGCTAATATGAAAAATAGTTATTTAAACTTAGCACGCATAGAAAATGCCAACTTCAGTAAGACAGATTTAACCAATGCAACAATCTTTCAGCCGATATTTAGTAAAACCAATTTTGAGGGCGCTAACCTCACCAATGCGCGCATGATAGGCACGCTAGGGG
>JANMOP010000097.1:0-8197 GCA_031369365.1 Methylotenera sp. | reverse complement strand
ACGTTGAATCTGTTCTTAGCTAACAATCATCCTGCGCTTGTCAACATCGAACTGCCATAGCGGACAACGGCCAGTTCTGAAGTACCTGGTAGCGTACCCCTTGCTCGGTCATGATCGATTCCACCAACACAAACGAGTCCAACCACCACATAATAGGCGTAATGGTCTGCGACTCCAGAACGTGCCCGACGTGACGTAACAACGTGACATGCGGATTGAACTCATGGTTTTCAAACAGGAAATCCGCTGCTACCAGTTTCTGCTTCAGCGCCGTGACCAGTTGATTCAGTGCCAGCACTTCCGCCAGCGATGTAGCATAAGCAATCCTGTTATGCGGCCAGAATGAAAGTCTCTCCAATACAAACCCAAAGGGCGGCACCGATACACTGTCCGCGGCTTGCATCAATTGCGGTAGTCGTGCACGCTCTACTCCCCCCAGAAACAGCAATGTCATATGCAGGGTATCTGCACGCATGGCGCGCGCCTCATATCGTAACTGATATTCCTTTACCAACGTATGCAACGCCAGCCGTACCAATGCTTCTGGCCACAGGGCAAAAAACACACGCGCCACACCTGAATCTTTTAGTTGCATTCCATGTTGATTTGCATTCAAAAATGAACCATTTTTCTCAGAAATTTGCATTTTACATTGGCCCCATTTATTAACGTTAACTTAAGTATAATGCCTAATAAATTACAAGATTTGACAGGTCATTACAAAATGCATAAAGCGGGTCAATCCAGCGCGCATCTTAACGATCATGTACTTTCGTTTAGCTGCTGACAGCGTCCTCTTGCTCCATCTGGCTTTCATTCTGTTTGCTCTCCTGGGTGGAGCAATGGCGGTATGGCGGCGTTGGACCCCCTTTGTCCATCTTCCAGCGGCCGCTTGGGGGTTCTTTGTTGAGCTCACTGGTCGCGTGTGTCCGCTCACGTACTGGGAGAACTACTTTCGCATCAAAGCGGGGCAATCTGGCTACACAGAGAGCTTCATTGAGCACTATCTACTTGACATCATCTATCCGTCTGGCCTCACACGAGAGATTCAGTTCACGCTTGCTGGTGTGGTCGTTATCGTCAACATCGCAATCTATGGTTGGATCTTCTTTCGCCAGCGTGTTAAGCACGCAAGAGATGCCCAATCTCCCCGCCAAGATGACAGCTTGAGGTAAGCTGCGGTCTGTGTTCATGTTACACGTTGAATGTCTGCCTCGGAGAAGATAGACTGACCGTTTCGATGATGTGGAACAACGTGACCACCACGCTGGACAGCATGCTATTCTGCACGCAACTTATTACAGGGGAAAAAAGAATGACCCTCCATCCAGTTCCACCACAGAAGAAGCTACGCCTTGTGATTCATGGCTACGTACAAGGCGTGTTCTTCCGCAATTCGATGCATCGCGAAGCGCAAAGATTGGGGGTCAGCGGTTGGGTGAGGAACCGCAGTGATGGCTCGGTAGAAGCTGCAGTGCATGGTGATTCCGCTGCCGTAGACGCCCTTGTGTGCTGGGCCCAGCACGGCCCAGCACTTGCACATGTAGAGCGAGTCGAAATCGAGCTGGATGATGGTAGTTACAACGGCTTCGAGGTCATCGGATAACCATAAAGACGATCCTTGTCACGGGTTCGATAGGCTGCTAAGGGTCGATTCCAGACGTTTAGGGCTTAGCTAAGCTACTCAAACTTCGCTTTCTCAAAACGCCCAAAATGCAACATTATCGTCGGCAAAATCAACAAGTTCAACATGGTAGAAGTCACCAAGCCACCCACAATAATAGTGGCCATTGGGCCTTCGATTTCGCGGCCTGGTTGATTGCTGCCCAAAGCAAGTGGAAGTAAGCCCAGTGCGGTGACTAGGGCGGTCATGAGGATAGAAGGCAGGCGTTCTGTAGCACCACGAATGCAGGTTTCTAGATTCCATAGGCAATTTTCTTCATCGATTAAATGCTGAAAATGCGACACCATCATGATAGAGTTTCTTAGCGTAATACCGAATAGCGTCACAAAGCCGACCAGTGAGCCTAACGAGATCCAACCACCAGTTAACAAAGCGGCTAGCACGCCGCCAATGAGTGCGAAGGGCAGATTAGCAAAGGTGAGTAGCAAGTTGCGTAATCTGCCAAAAGCGATGTACAACATCAAAAATATCGCCATGCCAGCCAATAGTGAATGCACAATTAAATCTTCTCGCGATTGCGCATTGGCTTCGGCCTCGCCCGTAAATTCTAAATAATTGCCAGTATTAAGCTTAATATCTTGTTTAATGCGTTTTTTAATTTCATTGTTAAAGCTGCTCACATCTCTACCTTGCACATTGGCGGTGATGGTTTGAATGCGTTTAGCGCCTGCGTGTAAAATTTTTGAGCGACCATTTTCTTGCGTAATAAAGGCAATATCTTTTAAATATAGTAATTTTCCCTCTGCATTAAACAGTGGAATATTGCCGATGTCGCCAATATCATCGCGTGCATCACGCGCTAAAACCACGCTTAAACCCACCACACGGCTGCCAAAATACACTTGCGAAACGGGCAAGCTCTCATTGGCGGCGCGTATGGTGTCTAGTACATCAACGGCTTGCAAGCCCCATTTAGCAAGCGCGTCAGGGCGTAGTCTAATCACCGCTTGTGGCGTGCCAGGTGGTGATTGCACCAGAACATCGGTTGCGCCTTTGGTGCTATTAACCACAGCTGCAATTTTTTGCGCGTCGCGGTCTAGCGCGTCTAAATCGTTGCCGTAAATATTGATGACGGTAGAAGCTGCATAACCAGAAATGGTTTCTTCGATGCGCTCGGTGAGGAAGGTGTTGATGGCAAAATTAACGCCGACGAAACCAGTTTTTGTTTGGTCTTTACCGTTGCTGTCTTGTCCAGCTAATACCTCACGAATCTCAGCCAAAATTCGGTCTTGTTCTTGGCCTGATAATGTACCGATTTCGATTTCAAACTCACTGTAATGTGTGCCAAACGTATCCGCACCATTTTGAGCGCGACCTACCCATTGCGTCACCGATTTAACGCCATTAATAGTGTTAATTGCTTTAGAAACTCGGCTGCCAAGTCGCAATGATTCTTGCTCCGAGGTGCCTGGCACGGCAGTCATGTGCATAATAAAATGGCCTTCGTGCAGGGCAGGAATAAACTGGCTTTTGAACAAAGGTAAAATACCCAGTCCCACTGCAATAATAAGAAAGCTAATACTGATGACTAATTTATATTGTTTTTCAATGAGATAGAGTAATTTAACGTAACTTTTTTTGATGGCTTTAATAATGGGCGAATCTTCTGTATCTAGTTTAGTCTTACCCAACATGAGGTAACACAAAGCGGGCGTAAGCGTGAGTGCGACCACCAGCGAGGCCATAATCGCCGCAATATAAGCCAATCCCAAAGGTGCGAATAGTTTGCCAGCCACGCCCGATAAAGTAAGTAGCGGCATAAATACTAGTGCGACAATAATTGTGGCGTAAACCACTGAGCTACGCACCTCCATTGAGGCGTCGAACACGACTTTATAAATGGGCGCAGGCTTTGCCAGCAATCGGTTCTCTTTCAGGCGCCTAAAAATATTTTCAGTATCAATAATCGCGTCATCGACCACTTCACCCAGCGCGATGGCCAAGCCGCCTAGTACCATGATATTAAGACCAATATTGAAGTAGTTCAAAATCACAATGGCGCTGAGTAATGACAGCGGAATAGCGGTGGCGGAGATAAACGCGGTGCGCGCGTTAAACAAAAACAAGAACAAAACGGCGATAACCAAAGCGGAGCCGATGAGAATATCCATACGCACGCCTGCGATTGCCGTATCGATAAAATTAGCAGGGCGAAACAAGCCTTCATGCAGTGTTACCTGCTCATTTTCCAGATTGGGTTTTAGCTCTTTTATTGCAGATTCAATGGCTTGGGTAACCGCATGGGTATTGGCTCCCAGCTGCCCTTGCACCGATAAATAAATGCCCGTTTCTTCGTTAATGGCGGCCGCACTAATTGAGGGTGCTGCAGCTTCCACCACGCGGCCAATGTCGCCAAGCGTGATGCTTATTCCATTTTTATGTTGCACAACAGATTTGGCTAAAGTGGCCGTGGTGGTCGCTTGGCCTTCGGTATTCACAATAATACGTTGATTATTATTTTGAATAAATCCTGCGCCGCTCACGCCAGTGGCTTTTTGTGTGGCGTCCACCACATCATTAATATTAAGCTGATATTGAAGGAGTTTGTCGGGATCAATCTGCACCTGAAACTGCCGCACTTCACCGCCAAACACGTTCACATCCGCTACACCTTGAATCGCCAATATATGCGGCACAATCGTCCAATCGACTAGTGTGCGAAGCTCCATTAAGCTACGTTTTTTTGAAGTGACACCAAAGCCTAACACTGTGCTAGCAGATGATGTGAGCGGTGTAATGTTGGGTGTAATGCCACGTGGAATTTGGTTGCCGAGCGTGCTTAAACGCTCAGCAACCACTTGGCGGTTTCTATAAATATCCGTGTTTTCATTAAATATGACAGTCACAATAGACAAGCCAGGTATTGACTGTGAACGCATACTCGCCACGCCCACTGTGCCTGCAATGCTAGTTTCAATCGGCTGTGAAACCAAGCTTTCAACTAGCTCAGCCGATAAACCTGGTGATTCGGTTTGAATGATGATTTGCGTGGGTGAAAACTCAGGAAAAACGTCTAAATTGCTGCGCGTGAGGCTATAGATGCCATAAAGCACCACTAAGCACGCCAAGCCGATAATCACGCCATAAAAGCGGATTGAGAAACGAACGATTGCCGACATCATGGCAAGCTAGTCCTCATTCTCATTTTTGATCAAATATTTAAACTCTTCCGAAAGCAATAGTTGCGCACCACTTACTACAACTTCGCTATTTTCATCAACATCTTGATTAAACCAGCCGTTGCTAACCCCAGAGCCGACTTCGCTATCTGTAGAAATAGGCTTACGCACAAATTGGTCTAATCCTGCTTTATTTTTGTTTTGTTTAAAGTATGCCCACGGCTTGCCCGCGTACCATACCACAGCGGTGTTGGGGATAATGACACCACTTGCAGTAGCAGCGCTTGCGTTGTTAGCGATATTCACATTGACACGCATACCAATCCGTAATAAATCGGCAGGCGCGCTGTAATAAAAAGTTTTGCCAAAGCCACTGGAATCAGTGGAAGAGGCGGGTGAAATGTAAATGGCTTTAATTAAAGAAGTAGATTCATTTAAAGGTGAGACATTAAAAGGTGTCACTTTAATAGTAGAACCCGCTTTGGGCGTTGCAATGTCAAGCGGCAAACTTACTTGAATGAGTACATTTCTTCTATCCAACAGGCTCGCTAAATGTGGCGCTAATTTATCCTCAAACGCAAGTTTAGCAAGGGTCTCACCCCATTGTAGCTTTGTATTTGTATGTAAATTCTTAAGCTGCAATTCGCTAGCAGTGACGCTTGCTTTATCGGCATTTACCAGTGCCAAAGCTTCTTGCACAGCACGATCAGAAACGTTTTTATCGTCTTCATTTAAGATTTTAAGACGCTGATATTGCTGAATATTTTGACTGCTGCCAGAACGTGCGATGCTATTAGTAGTTTTTAGGCTCAAAAATTGTGCTTTTGCCTCTGTAAGGCTATCAATACTCACTACGCTACCAAAACTTTTAATATCCGCTTGAAATGAAGCACTATTCAGCTTGGCCGTTATAATGCCGCTATTTTGTTGGGTTGCAGGCGATAAACTCACAATATTAACGCCAGCATTTTCAGTAATGTGGCTAGGGCTTTCAATCTCGTCCTCTTGACTGCTTTGGTAAGCCTCAAATTCATCTTTACCGTAAAAAATCAGCACCCAAAATAAGCCAATAATGAGTAAGGCTTGAATCACAATAATCAGGCTGAGTTTTTTGTTCATGATTTATAGAGTAGGCCTAAATGAAGTCATTAAATAATTAAATCGTCAAAAAGAGGGCGCTGCATGGTGTCTTCAATGGCTAAAGCTGCATTCAAGTTGCTAAATTGCGCGTTGAGTAATTGTTGCTCCAGTAGGCTGGTATTTAGGGCATTTTGCGTCAAGGCTGGGCGGTCAATTAAACCAGCATCAAATTGGCGTTGCAGTTTTTGGCTGTATTGCATTTGCGTTGCTTGCTGCGTTTTAATTTGATTAATATTTTGCAAACTAGCTTGGTAAATTGCAAAATTTTGGCTTAAATCACCAATAATTTTGGCTTGCAGCGCCTCAAATTGTGCGCCCTCAATCTCACGAAGTTGCATAGTCTCTGCAATAAGTAATTGGTTTAAAGAATTATTTTTATTAAGTAAGTTTAACAAGGTAGAAAATCCTAGCGACCAAATATTATCGCCAAACTCAAATGCAAACCCGGGACTAAGAGAAATGTCAGGTGTTTGTTTTGCGACTTCTAATTTAATTTTAGCTTCTGCCGCCGCATATTTTTCTAAGCTGCGCCTAATATCTAAGCGGTTGAGTAGGGCTTTTTCTTGTAAGCTTTTAGATTCTGTGAGTTGTGTACTCAGCTTTTCAAAAGTTGCATTTAGGTTTAGCGGCTTTAGTTTGAGCAGATTAAAATTTTCTGTCGTTAAACCCACGTCAGAAGCCAGGGCAGTGCGGATTTCGGTCGATTTTACTTGTTCAGAATCTAGCGCAAATAGCGTTTTTTGTTGTAACAATTTAGCTAGACTAAGCTCTGTATTAGAAAGCGCGCCCAATTGCACGCGCTTTTCTAATATTTTTATCAATGCATCATGTTTTTTAACTTCGTCACTTAATTGTTTTTGCAAGGCAAAATTTTCGTGATAGCGCAATAAATCCTTGGCGATTTGACTGCGTAACTGCCATGCCACCTCGGCTACATCAATGCGTGCGGCTTCGGCTAAATGTTGTGCTTCCTCAACCCTTATTTCACGTTTATTAGCTGTTTCAATGGCGATTTCCACCTCAAGCCCAAACGCCCATGGGTTCTTGTCGTCATTGGCTAGGTTGCTATGCGCCGCGCGGCCATTAAGCACGGGGTTTTGCTTATAATTCGCAGTATTGGTAGCGGCAATAGCAAGTGCCAGCTGTGCTTTGGCGACATCTAATTTGGTGTGATGATAAAGTGCACAAAGGGTTTGCTCGTTTAAGCCCCACGTTGCAAAAGGTAAGTCTTTTTCAACATAGCCTTGCTTGATTAAGTAAGCGTTGAACGCGTCGTTAGTGGCGTTTTTGTTGAGTAATTTGGCTGATGAGTTGGCTGGGTATAATGGTTTTGCTAGATATTTTTCGTGCGCGCAGCCTGTTGTGAGTAAGCCGAAGCCCATGCTTAGGCTTAGCCAAGCGACCAATAACACTGATTGAGGAAAATAATTCAAGATGAGGAGCTGTGTGCACGTGTGTAAATTTAAATACTAGCTTTCAATGCTGGCATGTACTGAGCTTAGCGCATCTTGCAATGTTTCTTCTGAAAGCTTATTAATGGTGGTGGCAAGCAAATCTGCCGCTTCCACGGTACGTACTGGCAAATCATGGGTATTGAGCTCGGCAATTAAGCCTGTTGCTGCGCCAGCGATTATTAATAAGGTTTCGCGTTCTTTCATTAACAATTCTAGCTCAGCGCGTAACATGCTGTCTTCGTTTGATTGGCTGATGTTTTGCATATGGGTTGTGTTCTGCATAGTTTTTAACTTTAATTGAGTGTTAGGCTGTATCTTGCAATTTGTAAGGCTTGCTTGTCAATGACCATATTAATCTTTATAACGATGTTTGTGTGGTTGTTAAGGTGTGATTAGCTGCAAAATTTTATATCTATGCTTAGTTTTTATCTGGTTTTATCTTATCAAATTAGACAAAGTTGAGATACAATACGCTTTTTATTGATTTGGGTATGTGAGTGACATAGCCTAAATTAAATGCGAGAGTGGCGGAATTGGTAGACGCACTGGTTTTAGGTACCAGCGCCGTAAGGCGTGAGAGTTCGAGTCTCTCCTTTCGCACCATATTTTTTAAAATCATACTATTAGAACCATAATAACTAACCGTTTTCTAATTTCAGTTAGAAGACAATTACTACAGGAAGCGCATCATGGCAGCATCTGTTGAAACAATCAGTGGTTTAGAGCGCCGCATGACCGTTAAAGTGCCTTTGGCACCCTTAGAAGGTCAAATCAAACAACGCCTTAGCCAAATCTCACGT